>JBGPBV010000108.1:0-24616 GCA_041481445.1 Vicinamibacteria bacterium | reverse complement strand
GCCAGGATCCGGTCGCCCGCGATGAGGACCACGCCGTCCGGGATGGGGGGACCCTCGTAGCCGTCGATCACCTGGCCGCCGACGAGCGCGAGCGTGGCCCGCGGGGGGTCGGCGGCGGCGGCGAACGCGGCGGGAAGAAGGGCGAGAGCGGCCGAAGCAACGAGCGAACGCATGTGGGACCTCCGGATGCGGATGATAACGGACGGCGGCGTCAACGAACGGTCGCAACGAAGCTCGGCTGGAGCCGGCGCTGCAGAGTCTCGCCGCGTCACGCCGAGAACATCAGGCCCCCGCCGTCCGCCCTCGGGCCGTCTGCGACATGGCCAAGGCGCCGGCGACGCGAGCGGCATCTTCCGGCGCCAACATGCTCACGGTGATGCGCACGGCGGGGGGGCTCTGGATCCGGTACGGCTCGCCCGCGCGCAGGGCCCAGCCGGCCGCGGCCATCGCCGCGAGCGTGGCCGCCTCCTCGCGGACCGGGACCCAGACGTTGAGGCCAGAGCGCCCGTGCGCGGCCACGCCGTGGCGGGCCAGGGCCTCGACCAGCGCGCGGCGCCGTCGCGAGTAGGTTTGGGCGGCGTCGCGCAGCCGCCGCTCGGTCGCGGGATCGGACCAGAGCGTGGCCACGAGGCCCTGGAGGAGATGGCTCACCCATCCCGTGCCCAGCGATCGGCGGCCCTCCACGCGCGCGACGGTGGTGGGATCGCCGGCCAGGACGGCCAGCCTGAGGTCGGGACCGAGGGACTTGCACACCGAGCGCACCACCGCCCATCGCGGCTTGCGCGGATGCACGAGGGTGTGGACGGGCATGCCCGCCACCGGGCCCGCGTGGTCGTCCTCCACGAGCAGCACGTCGGGGGCCGCGTCGAGCACGGCGCGCAGCGCGCGCGCCCGCTCGGCGTCGAAGGCGGCTCCGGTGGGGTTCTGCGCCCGGGGAGTGAGGACGGCCGCGCGCACGCCCGCGTCGAGCGCGGCGGCCAGCGCCCTCGGCCGCACGCCGAAGTCGTCGAGGGGGACGGGCACGGGGACGAGGCCCAGGGCCCCCAGGAGATCGAGCACGCCGGTATACCCGGGGTCCTCGACCGCGACGCGGTCCCCCGGCCGGAGGTGGGCCTGGAGCACGCGCTCGATGCCGTCCATCGCACCGCCCACGATGGCGAGGGACTCGGCCGGGATCCCGTCGGCGGCGAGCTGGCGCGCGGCCAGGCGCCGCAGCGAGGGCAGCGGATCGGGCGCGCCGTAGAGGCCGGAGCGGGCGGGCAGGCGGCGCAGGGCGGGGCGGAGGTCGGGGAGCAGCGCGGGGTCGGGGTTGCCTTCGGCGAGGTCGCGCGCGCCGGCGGGGACGACCGGGGCCGGCCGCACGACGAGGGGGGGACGCAGGACGACCCGGGTGCCGCGGCGGCCGTCGCCGGCCAGCAGGCCGCGCACGCGGAGGGCCCGGTAGGCGGCGGCGACGGTGGCCGCGCTCAGGTGAAGGACGGCGGCCAGGGCGCGCACCGGGGGCAGGAGGGCGCCCGGGGCCAGCCGGCCCTCCATCACCGCCCGCTCCACGCGCGCCGCCACCTCGCTTGCGCTGCGGCCGGAGATGCCGTATTGTATCGCTACGTTCATGTGGTTGTACTATTACATAAATGCCAACCGCGAGCAAGGAGCCTGCGATGCCCGACCTGACCCCGACCGCGCGCACCACCCTGCGCCGCCTGCCCGCGCGCGGCCACTTCGACCGCGAGACCGTCTACGCGATCCTGGACGAGGCCCTCGTCTGCCACGTCGGGTTCGTGAGCGACGGGCAGCCCTTCGTCATCCCGACCATCCACGCCCGGGTGGAGGACCGTCTCTACGTCCACGGCTCGGCGGCCAGCCGCATGCTCAAGACCCTCGAAGGCGGAGTCCCGGTCTGCCTGACCGCGATGCTCCTCGACGGCCTCGTGCTGGCCCGCTCCGCCTTCCATCACTCGATGAACTACCGCTCGGCGGTGGTGCTCGGCCAGGCGACGGCGGTCACGGAGGCCAGGGAGAAGTGGGACGCGCTCCACGCGATCGTCGAGCACGTCACGCCCGGGCGCTGGGCGGAGGTGCGCGAGCCGACCCCGAAGGAGCTGGCGGGCACGCTGGTGATGCGCCTCCCCATCGAGGAGGCCTCGGCCAAGGTCCGCACCGGCCCGCCCCTCGACGACGAGGAGGACTACGCGCTCGACATGTGGGCGGGCGTGGTGCCCCTCTCGCTGGTGCCGGGCGTGCCCGTGCCCGATCCCCGCCTGCCCGCGGGACGGCCAGCATCGCCCTCGGCCGCACGATACGTCCAAAGCGGCCGCCGGTAGGTCGCGATACGGATGGATCAGTCGCCTCCCTTCTCCTTCCGCTAGACTGCGGCGGTGAGCGCGAGCGCGGCCCCCGGTACCGTCCTCTTCACCGGCTTCCCCGGCTTCATCGGGATGCGCCTGCTGCCGCGCCTCATGGAGCTGCAGCCGCGAGCGCGCTTCCGCTGCCTCGTGCAGGCGCGGTTCCTGGACGCCGCCCGCCAGGGGCTGGCCCAGATCGAGGCCGCCCACCCGGACACCCGGGGCCGGGCCGACGTGGTGACCGGCGACATCACCGCGCCCGGCCTGGGCCTGGACGCTCAGGACGCGCGCTCGCTCCGGGAGTCGCTCACCTCCGCGCACCACCTGGCCGCCGTCTACGACCTCGCGGTCGCGCGCGACCTGGGCCTGAAGGTCAACCTGGAGGGCACGCGCAACGTCGTGGGGTTCCTGGCCGAGTGCCCGCGCCTGGAGCGCCTGCACTACGTCTCGACCTGCTACGTCTCGGGCACGGCCAGGGGCGTGTTCCGGGAGACGGATCTCGACGTCGGGCAGTCGTTCAAGAACCACTACGAGGAGACGAAGTACCTGGCCGAGATCGAGGCCGTGCGCTCGGGGCTGCCGCTGACCGTCTATCGGCCCTCGATCGTGGTGGGGGACTCGCGCACGGGGGAGACCGGCAAGTTCGACGGTCCCTACTTCACGCTCACCGCCATGGAGCGGACGCCCTCGCCGGGGGTGTTCGTCCGCATCGGGTCGGGGCGCAACCCGGCCAACGTCGTGCCCGTGGACTTCGTGACGGAAGCGCTGGCGCGCCTCTCGGTGTCGCCCGCCTCACGCGGCCAGACCTACCACCTGGCCGACCCGCAGCCCCTGTCCGTCTTCGAGGTGGGCGAGCTCTTCGCGCGGGAGCTGGGCAAGCGTTTCGTCTACCTGCCGGTGCCGCTGGCCGTGGCCAAGGCCCTCTTCGCACCCGGGCCGGTCCAGCGGCATTTCGGCCTGCCCGTGCAGACCCTGGACTACTTCGACCACCCCTGCCGCTACGACACCACGCAGGCCGGCCGCGACCTGGACGCCCTCGGCCTGCGGTGCCCGCCGCTCACGAGCTACGTCGCGCGCCTGGTCGAGTTCTATCGCGCGCACCGCGACGGCGTGCGCCGAAAGGCGATGGTGTAGCTCAGGCCGGGCTGGGATCGCCGGGCGCGCCGTCGTCAGGCTCGAGGTCGTCGGCACCGGCGGCCCCGGCGCTCGACTCCCACACCTCGAGCGCGCGCTGCACGCCCTTGAGGAACGCGGCCACGCTCCCGAGCTTGCGGAGCACGCGATGATCGCGGAAGCGGGCCGTGCGCGTGTCGATGGCGGCGTCCACGCGCAGGGCCGCGCGCTCCACCGCCCCCTCGAAGCGGACGGTGGCGGCGTCGAGGTGGCGCTCCGCCTTCCGCGAGGTCGCGGCGAGCACGCGGTCCACGCGCACGGCGTGGGCCAGGCTCCGCTCGGAGAGGGAGGCGGCGGTGCGCGTGAGCCGCGCCGCGTTGCGGATCTGCGGGACGACCGTCGCCTCGAACCTCGCCTCGAGGAGGCCGAGCTTCAGGCCACCCAGGCGCATCCCGAAGGCGAGGGCGGCGACGAACGCGGCCTGGAGGAGCGCGGTGAGGGCGATCACGCCGAGGAACAGGATGACGAGCGGGCTCTCCATCTCTCAGACGGGGTTCCGGACCCCGGGATCGCCCGTGGAGGGCAGGCCCGGCTCGGGGACGCTCGCGCTGTCGCCCGTCTCCTGGCCGTTGCCGGGCGCGGGATGGACGCCGCGGGCGGAGTCGACAGCGGCCTGGGCGCGGCGGCCGAGGGCACGGCCGCGGGCGGCGCCGTCGCGGACCCTCTGGCCGATCCGCCGCCGCGTATCGCCTCCGGCGGCGGGAGCGAAGAGGATGGCGATGGCGGCGCCGGCCAGACCCCCGAGCAGGAACGAGATCAGGGCCGTGGAGGCGGAATCGTCTCGATCGAACATGGGACCTCCTGAGCAGTCGGTGGGTCGCGGAGCGGCCGGCGGGGCCTCACGGGGGAGAGTGCCCGAGTTCAATCTAGTCATCGGATGGCTCGAAGTCAACGAAAAGTGCGGGAATGAGCCCGTTCCGCCCGCCCCTCATCGTCAGTCCGCGGCGCCGTGCGCTTCCTCCGGCGCGTCGGCGGCGTCGGCGAGCAGGCCCTTGATCTTCTTGACGTAGCCCTGGGTCTCCTTGAAGGGCGGGATGCCCTTGTACCGTGCGACGTTGCGCGGCCCGGCGTTGAAGCTGGCCAGGGCAAGGCTGACGTCGCCGTCGTGGCGATCGAGGAGCGCGCTCAGGTACCGGGTGCCGCCGAAGACGTTCTCGCGCGGGTCGAACGGGTTGACGATCCCCAGCTCCTTGGCGAGCCTGGGCATGAGCTGCATCAGCCCTTGCGCTCCCGCGCGCGACTGCGCCAGCGGATCGAAGTTGGACTCCGTGCGGATCACCGCGCGCACGAGGTCGGGATCCACGCCGTACTTCGCGGCCGCCTCGCGGATGATCGCGTCGAAGGGCGCGATCGTGTCGTCCGCCACCTCCGCGGCCGCGCTGGACGGCGCGGGCCCACCCTCTTCGGAGGCGCCGATCGGGGTTGAAGTGAACGTGCCCTCTTCCGCGCGGCGGTGATGGAGCGCGCCCGCGAGGGAGAGGCCCGTGAGGAGCAGGCCTCCCGCGAGCGCCCGACGCCTTTCTCTCCTCCTCCGGTCTGCGCCGGAGGCGCGAGGTTCCGCGCGCCGGTCGTGCCGGCGCCGGTCGCGGTCGTCCATCGACGCCCCCTCTCAGGCCCGCCTACGACCGCTCCCACGAGCCGTTCGCGGGATCGGCTGGGCTTTGATGTATATGCAGCAAGAATCGCGCCGTCCGCTCCGTCCCGTGGTCCCCCGGACATCTGTCGGTCCGCCCCGGACGGCTGTCACGGGCGAAATTGAGCGCCGCCGGCGAGAAACCCTGGAATCAGGGGGATTTCCGCGCGGTCCGGCCGTCCGGCGCCTGGTACCGCGCTTGCAGCCTGTCGTGCGCGTCCATGATCCCGAGCACCTCCGCGATGGACAAGCCGGTCCAGAAGCCGCGGAGCTTCGGGGCGCGGGTCCTGGTCGCGGGCGCGCTCGCCGTGGCTCTTCTTGCCGCGGTGGCGGCGGCGGTTCCCGTGCTGCGCCGTTGGGCGCGCGCCGATCGCGCGGTGGACATCTGGGTCCGGAGCATCTCCCCCTTGGACCCTGCCGGCCGCATCTCCGTCGAGCTGCCGCCGCCCGCCCAGGGGAGGAAGAAGGTGTTGGAGACGGCCTTCACCCCCGGCAGCGCGCGCAGGGCCAGGACGTGGTGGTCACGCAGGCGGCCATCGCGACGCGGAACGTCTAGCTTTGTAGTCCGTTGCGGGGGCGTGCGGCGCAGCACGCCCCCGGCTTTAATAGAATCTATCGGTGGCACGCGTCCTCATCGTCGAAGACCAGGCCGCGGTCTCCAAGGCGCTCCAGGTCCTCTTCGAGATCAACGACATCCCCTGCCTGATCGCCCAGAGCCCGGAGGACGCGCTGGCCGTGATCGAGCGCGAAGAGGTCGGCGTGGTCATCCAGGACATGAACTTCACCCCCGGCGCCACCAGCGGCCACGAGGGCGTCGAGCTGTTCCGGCAGATGCGGGCCCTCGACCCCGACCTGCCCGTGCTCGTGCTGACGGCGTGGACTTCGCTCGAGACGGCCGTCCAGATGGTGAAGGACGGGGCCAGCGACTACCTGGCCAAGCCCTGGGACGACACCAAGCTCCTGGCCGGCGTGCGCAACCTACTACGCCTGCGCGAGCTGCAGATCGAGAACGACCGCCTGCGGGCGGAGCGTCTCCGCGCGCGCGAGGGCATCGCCGAGCGCTCCGACCTGTGCGGGATGCTCTACGAGAGCGCGGCCATGCACCGCGTGGTCTCGATGGCGGTGCAGGTCGCCTCCGCGGACGTGCCCGTGCTGATCACGGGACCCAACGGGGCCGGGAAGGAGAAGCTGGCCGAGATCATCCAGGCCAATTCCCGGCGCCGCGGCCGCCCCTTCGTGAAGGTCAACGCCGCCGCCCTGCCCGACGAGCTGCTGGAGAGCGAGCTGTTCGGAGCGGAAGCGGGCGCCTACACGGGAGCGACCCGCCGGCGGGTGGGGCGGTTCGAGGCGTCGGACGGGGGGACCTTGTTCCTCGACGAGATCGGGACTCTCTCGCCCGCCGGGCAGAGCAAGCTCCTCCGCGTCCTCCAGATCGGGGAGTTCGAGCGGCTGGGCTCGAGCGAGACCCGGCGCGTGGACGTGCGCGTGCTCGCCGCGACCAACGCCGACCTGCGCGAGGCGATCGCGCGCGGCCGGTTCCGCGAGGACCTCTTCTACCGGCTCAACGTGATCGAGATCGAGGTGCCGGCGCTGCGCGAGCGCCCGGAGGACGTGCTGCCCCTGGCCGAGAGCTTCCTGCGCGCCTGCGCGGCCGCGGCGGGAACGGGACCGCGCTCGCTCTCCGACGCCGCGCGGGCGTCCCTGCTCGCGCACACGTGGCCCGGCAACGTGCGCGAGCTGATGAACCGCGTGCAGCGCGCCACCCTGGTCGCGGGCGGCGCCGTCATCACCGAGTCCGACCTGGGCCTGGCCGCGGGCCAGGAGGCGGCCTGGCCCGGGGCGCCGCCGCCGGCGGGGGCGGGCGCCGACGACCCCGAGCGCCGCCGCATCGAGCAGGCGCTGGTGGAGGCAGAGGGGATGGTCTCCAGGGCGGCCGCGCGGCTGGGCCTGAGCCGCCAGGCCCTCTACCGCCGGATGGACCGGCTCGGCATCGTCCTCGAGCGCCGGCCCCGGGTCTAGACGGGAGGTCCGATGCCGCGGGGCGAGCCTCGGTTCAGAGGCGGGCGAGCGAGAAGGGCCGAAGGTCGAACGGCGAGCCGCCCTTGGTGACGAGGTCGGCCACGATCTCGCCGATCGCGGGCGCGAACTTGAAGCCGTGACCGGAGCAGGGGCTCACGAGCATCACCTGGGCGTGGTCGGGATGGCGGTCGATCAGGAAATGGAGGTCAGGCGTGTTCGTGTAGAGGCACACCGACGACTCGCGGACCTCCCCGGCCGCGGCCGGGATGAAGCGGGCGAGCAGGGCGTGGGCCTCCCGCTGCTCCTCGGCCGTGACCTCGCGCCGCACGCGATCGGGATCGGTGGCCTCGCCCTCGTGGTGGATGGCCGCTTTGAGGCCATCTCCGAAGTCCGGCAGCGTGTAGAAGACGCGGCCGGGAGCGAACTCCCAGAGCGCGACCGGGCAGGCGCGCGGCGCGAGGAGGTCAGGGTCATGCCCAGGCCGGAACCAGTGCATGACCTGGCGCTCCACGGTGAGCGGGAGCCCGGGCACGAGACGGGAAAGCCAGGCCCCCGCCGCGATCACGAGCCGGTCCGCGGACCAGGAGCCGCGGGCGCTCCGGACGCTCACGCCAAGGCCGTCCGCGCGCCAGTCCTGCACTTCGTCGTCGACGCGGACGTCCGCGCCGGCCCTCGCCGCGCCCTCGAGCGCGGCCTCGACGCAGGCTTCCGGGAAGAGGACGCCGGCGCGCGGCTCGAGCACGCCGATCATGCCGGTCTCGGGGGTGAAGGCGGGGAACCTCCGGCGCACCTCCGCCGCCTTCAGCTCCTCGTGATCGAGGCCGTGGACGCGCGCGCTGTGCAGGGCGCCGCGCACGAGGACGCCGTCGGGCGGTCCCACCATCAGGCCGCGCGTGGGGGCGAGGAGCCGCCGTCCGGATTCCCGCGCCAGCTCGTCCCAGAGCTCGTAGGCGCGCTGGACGAGCGGGACGTACACCGGGTCCTCGAAATAGGCCTCGCGGATGATGCGCGACCGGCCGTGGCTGGAGCCCAGGCCGTGGGGCGGGGCGAAGCGGTCGAGTCCCACCACGCGGCGGCCGCGGCGGGCCAGGGCGCGCGTGATCGCGCTCCCCATCGCGCCCAGCCCCGCCACCAGCACCTCCGCCCGCGCCATCCCGCGACTCTACGGCCCGCGGCCCATGCGCACAACGCCTCCGATTGACAGCCTCCTCGGCCGCGCTGAATGATGCGGGGCACGGACATGCAGGTCCTCGTCGTCGATCAGGCCGCCGTCCGCCGGCTGCTCCCTATGGGGGAGTGCCTCACCGTGATGGAGGAGGCGCTCTCCACGCTCGCGCGCGGCGAAGCGCTCCTGCCCCTGCGGCAGGTGCTGCTCCTGCCCGGCGGCCAGGGCGCGTTCGCGGCCATGCCCGCCCACCTCACGTCGCCGCCCGCCCTGGGCATCAAGGTCATCAGCGTCTTCCCCGGGAACCACGGGACCGAGTACGACTCCCACCAGGGCGCCGTCCTCCTGTTCGACACCGAGCGCGGCCGGCTGCTGGCCATCATGGACGCGAGCTCGATCACCGCCATCCGGACGGCCGCGGTGTCCGGCGTGGCCACGCGCCTGCTGGCCCGTGCCGAGGCCACCACGCTCGGTCTCCTGGGCACGGGCGTGCAGGCCCGTACGCACCTCGAGGCGATGGCGCTCGTGCGCCCGCTACGGCGTGTCCGCGTGTGGAGCCGGGATCCCACGCGCGTCGCCGGCTTCGTCGAGCGCGCCCGGAGCCGGTATGCCTTCTCCATCGAGGCCGCGGCCGGCGCCCGCGAGGCGGTCGAGGGCGCCGACGTCGTTTGCACGGTGACCGCGTCCCGTGAGCCGGTGCTGAAGGGCGAGTGGCTGGCCGCGGGCACGCATGTCAACGCGGTGGGGGCCAGCGTCCGCACGGCGCGCGAGCTGGACACGGCGGCGGTGGCGCGTGCGCGCCTGTTCGTGGACCGCCGGGAGTCCACGATCAACGAGTCGGGCGACTTCCTCGTCCCGCGCGGGGAAGGCGCGATCGCGGACGACCACATCCAGGCCGAGCTGGGCGAGGTGCTGATCGGGCGCGCCCCGGGGCGGCGCTCGGCGGACGAGATCACCGTGTTCAAGTCGCTGGGCCTGGCCGTGGAGGACGTCGCGTCCGCTCGTCACATCCACGCCCGCGCCGTCGCCGCCGGCGCGGGGACATGGGTCGAGCTGGGAGGCGGCCGCGACGATGGCGCTTGAAGCGCCGACGCTGGCGGAGGTGCGCGCCGCCCGCGACCGGCTCCAAGGCGTCGCCGTCCGGACCCCGCTCGTGCGCCTGGCCGCCGACTCCGCGGCGGCGGAGGTCCACCTCAAGCTGGAGAACCTGCAGCCGATCGGGTCCTTCAAGATCCGCGGGGCCGGCAACGCGATGGCGCTGGCGGGTCCGGAGCGGCTCCGCGACGGGGTCTACACCGCCAGCGCCGGCAACATGGCCCAGGGCGTGGGCTGGTGCGCGCGCCGCCTCGGCGTGAGCGCGACCGCCATCGTGCCCGATCACGCGCCGGAGGCGAAGCTGGCCGCGCTGGCCCGCCTCGGCGCGCGCGTGGAGAAGGTGCCCTTCGACGAGTGGTGGCGGATCCTGGTCGAGAACGGCCGGCCCGGGCACGGCGGGCTCTTCATCCACCCCGTCTGCGACCGCGCGGTGATGGCGGGCAACGGCACCATCGGTCTCGAGATCCTGGAGGACCTTCCCGACGTGGAGACCGTCCTCGTGCCGTACGGTGGCGGCGGGCTCTCGTGCGGGATCGCGGCCGCCATCCGGGGCAGCGGGTCGCGGGCGCGCGTGGTCGCCTGCGAAGTGGAGACGGCGGCCCCTCTCTCGGCCGCGCTGGCCGCGGGCGGACCCGTGGCCACGCCCTACACGCCGAGCTTCGTGGACGGGATCGGCGGCAAGAGCGTGCTCGCGGAGATGTGGCCGCTGGCCAGCCGCCTGCTCGACGGCGCCCTGGCCAGCCCGCTGGCCGACGTGGCGGCGGCGGTGCGCCTGCTGGCCGAGCGGGCGCACGTGGTGGCGGAGGGCGCGGGGGCGGCTCCCGTGGCCGCCGCCCTCTCCGGCCGCGCGGGCGGAGGCCGGATCGCCTGCGTGGTCTCGGGCGGCAACATCGACTCCCGCGTGCTCGCCCGCATCCTCGCCGGAGAAGCGCCGTGAGCGAGCCGGCGATGGAGGTCCGCACGCTCGGCCGCACCGGCCTGCGCGTGTCCGGGATCTGCCTGGGCACGATGACCTTCGGCGTGCAGTGCGACGAGCCGACGTCGTTTGCCATCCTCGACCGCGCAGCCGAGGACGGGGTGAGCTTCCTCGACACCGCCGACTGCTACCCGGTGCCCATGAGCCTCGACACCGCCGGTCGCACCGAGGAGATCCTCGGGCGCTGGCTGCGTGGACGGCGCGAGCGGTTCGTGGTGGCCACGAAGGGGTTCTTCCCGATGGGCCCCGGTCCCAACGACCGGGGGAGCTCGCGCCGGCATCTCCTGGCCGCGGCGGAGGCCAGCCTGCGTCGGCTGCAGACCGACTACGTGGACCTGTACCAGGTGCATGCCTTCGATCCGGAGACGCCGGTCGAGGAGACCCTCCGCGCGCTCGAGGACCTGGTGCGCGCGGGCAAGGCGCGCTACGCCGGCTGCTCGAACTTCCTGGCCTGGGAGCTGGGGAAGGCGCTGGCCACGGCCGACCGCCTCTCGCTCGCGCCGCTCGTCTCCATCCAGCCGCGCTACAACCTGCTGCACCGCGACATCGAGCTGGACCTGCTGCCGATGTGCCGGGACCGCGGCCTGGGCGTGATCGCGTACAACCCCCTGGCCGGCGGGCTGCTCACCGGAAAGCATCGGCCGGGCGAGGAGCCGGGCGCGGGCACGCGCTTCGGCGCATCCATGGGGGCGACGGCCCAGACCTATCGCGAGCGCTACTGGCGCGAGGAGACGCTGGCCGCGGTCGAGGCGCTCCGGTCCTTCTTCGCGCCGCGCGGGAAGCCGCTGCCGGCGGTCGCGGTGGCCTGGGTCCTCGCCCAGCCGGGGATCAGCGCGGCGATCGTCGGGGCCAGCCACCCGGACCAGCTCGCGGCCACCCTCGCCGCGGCGCGTACCACGCTGGACGCGGAGGAGCGCGCGGAGCTGGACGAGGTCTGGTACCGACTGCCGCGATCGAAGCCCGCGAGAGGGCCCGTTCGATAGTTGGATCGTTCCAGAAGGTACCCTCGATCAGAATCCGTACCCGCACAGCCAAAATTCTGTTGACGTTCCTCGCGGGCCCGTGGTACGAGGCATCCATCCGTCACACAAATGTAGACGCCGTTCGCGCTGGGCAACCCTGGCCGTCGACTGAACGCACCAGAGAGGAGCCCCTCCAGGGTCCGTCCCTCCCGGACGCCCAACTCTAAGGAGTGCCATGGCGCTACGAAAGATCCGACTCGCTGCCTTCCTGGGCGCCGTCCCTGCAGTGCTTGGAATGCTCGTGAGCACCGCATGGGCGGCGCAGCCGAAGGAGAAGGCCACGTCGCTCGACCAGAAGGCCTTCTATCGGCCGGAGCTGCGCATCAGCACGGCCAACCGGCCCCTGGCCGAAGCCTTGTCCCAGATGCCCAACCGCGGGGCCTGGGAGCTGTTCCTCGACCGGAGGGCCGACCGCGCCCGCGTCCCGCGGCTCAGGGCGTGGATCGACCCCCGCTCCGGCGCCGCTAGCAACCTGCTGGTGTCGGAGCCGCTGGTGCCCGGAGACGGCGCCGGCAACGCCTTGACCCTGGCCGCGATGGGCGCGGTCCGCCGGCCGGGCGCGGGAGTGGACGAATCGATGATCGGGTCCGCCCTCATGCGCTACGTCCAGCGCAACCGGGACGTGCTCGGCATCGACCTCTCCCAGCTCGGCCCCGCGAGGGTCACGCAGATCAGTCCCGAGCTGTGGCAGGTCAGCATCCCCCAGCAGTTCGGCGGCGTGCGCGTGCGCGACGCCCGCCTTCTCGCCACCATCAGCCACGGCAACCTCGTGCTGGTGGGCACCGAGGTCTGGGGGGACGTGCATCTGCCGAGCGCCGCGCCCACGCTCGGCGCCGCCCAGGCGCTCGAGGCCGGCTTCGCCTATGCGGACGGCCGCTCGCCGGAGGACGTGATGCTCCGCGAGCCGACCCTCGGGATCGTGCCCGTGGCCCCCGCCGAGTTCGAGCAGGGTGAAGGCTACGTGGGCCCGGTCGGCTCCGGCTACGGGCATCGGCTGGTCTGGACCTTCGAGTTCCAGCGGCCGCCCGACGACGCGCACTGGGAGATGATGGTGGACGCGGCGAGCGGCGAGGTCATCGCCCTGCAGGACAAGAACCTCTACGACCAGCAGCAGATCAGGGGCGGGGCGTATCCGGTCACGGACACCGGGATCTGTCCGACCCCCGGCACCTGCGGGACCATGCAGCCCGGGACGCCGATGCCGTTCGCGGACACCGGCCTGGCCTCGCCCAACAACTTCACGAACAGCGCCGGCATCTTCAACTACACGAGCGGGAACGTGACCACTACCCTCACCGGCCGCTACGTCGACATCGTCGACACCTGCGGCGCGGTGAGCGAGACGGGGGCGGGCACGATCGACCTCGGCGGGACCAACAACCAGCACGACTGCACCTCGGGGCGCAACTCGACGGGGGACACGCCCGCCGCCCGCACCGCCTTCTACGAGGTCAACAAGCTCTTCGAGCAGGCGCGCGGCTGGCTGCCCAACAACACCTGGCTGCAGAGCCGGCTCACCACCAACGTGAACCTCAACCAGACCTGCAACGCGTTCTGGAACGGCACCACCATCAACTTCTTCCGCTCCGGCGGCGGCTGCCGGAACACGGGCGAGATCGCCGGAGTGTTCGACCACGAATGGGGGCACGGCCTCGACGACAACGACGCCGCGGGCGCGCTGAGCAACTCGAGCGAGGCCTACGCCGACGTGGCCGCCATCTACCGCCTCCAGACGTCCTGCCTCGGGCACGGCTTCTTCCAGACCGTCAACGACGGCTGCGGCCAGACCTCGGATGGCACCGGCTTCAACGTCAACGAGGCCCAGGCGGGCGCGGCGCACTGCGACCTCGACTGCTCGGGCGTGCGCGACGCGGATTGGAACAAGCACGCCGACCACGCTCCGGACACCGCGCTCGGCTTCGTCTGCGGCCAGTGCTCGACGGGTAGCGGCCCCTGCGGCCGCGAGGTCCACTGCGCGGCGGCGCCGGTGCGGCAGGCGGCCTGGGACCTGGCCGCCCGCGACCTCCAGTCCGCGCCGTTCAACCTCGACAGCCAGACCGCCTTCATCGTCGCCAACCGGATCTTCTTCCAGGGCAGCGGCAACATCGGGTCCTGGCACTCCTGCACCTGCGGGTCCACGTCCAGTGGCTGCGGGGCCGCCAACGGCTACATGCAGTGGCTGGCCGCCGACGACGACAACGGCAACCTGAGCGACGGCACTCCGCACATGACCGCCATCTTCAACGCCTTCAACCGGCACGGCATCGCCTGCGCCACTCCCGCGCCGACCAACAGCGGGTGCAGCGCCGGACCCTCGGCCACGCCGGCCACGCTGAGCGTGACCCCGGGGAACTTCTCGAACGCGCTCTCCTGGTCGAGCGTGGCCGGAGCCACGCGCTACTGGGTGTTCCGCTCGGAAGGGCAGGCCGGCTGCAACTTCGGCAAGGCGTTGATCGCCACCGTGAGCAGCCCGGGCACGGCCTACACGGACACGCAAGTCGCCAACGGCCGGACGTACTACTACAACGTGGTGGCGGCGGGAACGTCGAACGCCTGCTTCGGACAGGCCAGCGCCTGCGTCAACGCCACTCCCGCGCCCGTCACCACCCCGGACTTCACGCTCTCCTGCAGCCCGTCGAGCCTGACCGTTCCACAAGGGTCGAGCGGAACCACCACCTGCACCGTGGCCTCCCAGAACTCCTTCGCGAGCGCGGTGGCCCTCTCCTGTCTCAACGCCCCGGCGGGCGTGACCTGCGCTCCCAGCCCGGCCTCGGTGACGCCGCCCGCGAACGGGAGCGCCACGAGCACCTTCACGATCACGGTGTCCTCGACCGCCGCCACCGGCAGCTTCACCCTCCAGGCCCAGGGGACCTCGGGCGCGCTGACCCACACCGCCAGCCTGAGCCTGTCCGTGCCCGCGCCGGGGCCCGTGACCGTCTTCTTCGACAACTTCGAGACCGACCTCGGCTGGGTCCGCAACGCCTCCGGCACCGACACCGCCACCACCGGCCTGTGGGAGCGTGGCATCCCCCAGGCGACCAACTCCAGTGGCCCCAAGCAGCTCGCCACGACCCCGAGCGGCGTCAATGACCTCGTGACGGCCCGGCTGGCCGGCGCCTCCGCGGGTGTCAACGACATCGACGGCGGCACGACCTCCATCCAGTCGCCCGCGATCACGCTGCCGGCCACCGGGACCCTCACCCTGTCGTTCAGCTCGTACTTCTCGCACGGCAGCAACTCGACGAGCGCGGACTTCTTCAGGGTGCGGGTGGTGGGTACCACCACCAACACGGTCGTGTTCCAGACCCTGGGGGCGGCCACCGACCTCGACGCCGTCTTCGCCGCGCAGTCGGTCAGCCTCAACGCGTTCGCCGGCCAGACCATCCGCATCGTCATCGAGGCCGCGGACGCGGCCACGGCCAGCCTGGTGGAGGCGGCCGTGGACGACGTCAGGATCACCCAGCAGTAGACGCCTTGGTCGAGCAGGGCCCGGGCCCCGCGGGGGGCCCGGGCCGCGTCAGTCGCGCGCGAAGTCGATCTGCCCGCGCGCGGGATCGGCCCGCAGCAGGCGCACGCGGACGGAATCGCCCACGTCGAGCCCACGCTCGCCGGACATCACGCGGCCCTCGACGGGCGGATGCAGCGTGCGCACCCAGGTCCCCTTGACCGAGGCTCCGGTCACGAGCGCGTCGAAATGCTCGCCCACGCGGTCGATGAGGAGGAGGGCGGCCGCCGCCTTGCGGACCTGGCGCTCCACGCGGTTGGCGGCGTCCTCCTGCCGCGTGCAGTGGCCGGCCAGCTCCTCGAGCTCCGCCCGCGAATAGGGTGGGGCGGCTCCGGCCACCAGCGCCTTCAGGAGCCGCTGGGTGACCAGGTCGGGGTAGCGCCGGTTGGGCGCGGTGGAGTGCATGTAGTCCCGGACCGCGAGGCCGAAGTGGCCGTCCACCTCCGCCCCCGGGACGTAGACGGCGTACTCGCCCGCCCCCAGCAGCTTCACCACGGCCAGCGAGAGGTCGGGGAAGCGCAGGGGATCGGCCGCGCGCATGCGGCGCAGGAACTCGGCCAGGGCGGCCGAATCAGGCTCGGGGGGGAGGGTGTAGCCCTTGGCCGCGGCCAGGGCCTCCAGCCGGTCCCACCGCTCGGGCGAGCGCACCACGCGGCGCAAGCAGGGCACGCCGCGCTCCTGGAGGAAGCGCGCGGTGGCCTCGTTGGCCGCGATCATGAAGTCCTCGATGAGCTGCCGCGCGCGGTCCTTGCCCTGTGTCTGCAGCTCCACCACCCGGCCGTCGCGGATCACCGCGCGTGTCTCGATCGTCTCGAGCTGCAGCGCGCCTCGCTCGTGCCGCAGCCCGCGCAGGCGCCTGGCCGCTTCGTCCTGCCGCCGCAGCTGGGTGGCCAGCTCCGCAGAGGCCGCGACCTCCGGCGGGGCGGGGCCGGTCCCCTCCAGCCAGGCGGCCACGCTCTCATAGACGAGGCGGGCCTGGTTCCGCACGCGGGCCGCGTAGAGCTCGATCGCGTCGATGCGCCCGGCGCCGTCCACCACGAAGGCCACGACGAGGGACAGCCGATCGGCCCCGGCCACGAGGGAGGTCAGGTTGGTGGAGAGCCGCTCGGGCAGCATGGGGAAGGTGCGGGCGGCGGTGTAGACGGAGGTGGTGTTGAAGCGGGCGTGCGCGTCGATGGGGGTGCCGCGGCCCACCGCCTCCGCCACGTCCGCCACCGCCACCTGCACCCGCGTGCCGGCGGCGCCGGCGTCCTCGGAGACCGTGAGCTGGTCGAAGTCGCGCGTGTCGTCGTTGTCGATCGAGCACCAGGAGAGCGCGGTGAGGTCGCGCACGCCGGGGCCGGCACGGGCGGCGGGATCCGCGGTCGCATCCGCCTGCCGCACCGCCTCCGGCGGGATCTCCGGCTCGAGCCCGCGCTCGCGCATGGCCTCCGCGGCCAGCGCGGCCAGGTCCACGGAAGGGTGGCCGGCGCCGCTCAGGAGCGCCTCCGGCCCGGGCCCGCTCCCAGCCGGCTCTCGTCGACGGCCGGGCGGGGCCGCTCCGAGTCGCGCTCGCGCTCCGCGCGCTCGCCGGCCACGCGCGCCTGCGCGGCGTAGGCGTCGAGCACGACCTGGGCGGCCTGGGCGGGGTCGTCGGTCATCATGAAGAGGTCGATGTCGGTGGCGGCGATCTTGCCCTCGCGCAGCGCGCGTGCCTGCAGCCAGCGCACCAGGCCCGCCCAGTAGTGCCGTCCGAACAGGATGACGGGGAACTGGTAGATCTTGCCGGTCTGGATCAAGGTGAGCGCCTCGAAGAGCTCGTCCAGGGTGCCGAAGCCGCCGGGGAAGATCAGGAACGCCGCCGAGTACTTGATGAACATCATCTTCCGCACCAGGAAGTAGCGGAAGTTGATCAGGGTGTCCACGTACGGGTTCGCGTGCTGCTCGAAGGGCAGCTCGATGTTGCAGCCGATCGAGCGGCCGCCGCCCTCGCGCGCGCCGCGGTTGGCCGCCTCCATGATCCCGGGGCCGGCGCCCGTCACCACCGCGAAGCCCTCGCCGGCGAGCAGGCGCGACACCTCCCGCGCCACTCCGTACCAGGGGTCGCTCGGCCCCACGCGCGCGGAGCCGAAGACGGTGACGGCCTTGGTGACGGTGGCCAGCCGGTCGAAGCCCTCGATGAACTCGCCGGTGATCCGCATGAGGCGCCAGGTGTCGGTGCGGGTGAAGTCGTCGGGGAGGGCCGCTCCCTGCGGCAGGCGCAGCAGCTTCTCGTCCTCGGTGACGGGGAGCAGGTACCGATCGCGGATGGCGTCGTCGATGCGCCGCGCCGGCGACCCGGGCGCGGTGGGCGGAGTGCGGCCGGCCTCGCGGTGTCCGATCTCGGTGCGCTCGCGGACGCCGCGCAGCGCCTGCAGGCCGGCGTCGGCCAGCACCTCCGGCCCCATCCTCTTGCCGCCCGCGGTGCGGGCGACGGTGCGGCGGGGCGCGCGGGCGGCCGGGCCTCGTCGCGCGCGTCGTGAAGGCGTGCTCATCGGCTCGATCCCGAGCCCCTAGCGGCGGGCGGCGGCCACCCGGGCCTCGACGTCCTCGAGCTTGCGCGGGATCTTCGAGGTGAGCAGGCGATACCCGGTCTCGGTGACGAGGACGTCGTCCTCGATCCGGACGCCGAAGCCCTTCTCGGGGAGGTACACCCCCGGCTCGACGGTGAAGACCGCCCCCACCGGCAGGGGCAGGTCGTAGCGTCCGGCGTCGTGAACGTCGAGGCCGACGAAGTGCCCGAAGCCGTGGATGAAGGCTTCGAGGTAGCCGGACTTCTCGATCGAGGCCTCCGCCACCTTCTGGAGGTCGGCCATGCTCACCCCGGGCTTGACGGCGGCGAAGATGTCCTCCTGGGCCTGGTAGACCGCCCGGTAGACCTTGGCCTGCTCCTCCGTGAAGTGGCCGCTCACCGGGTACGTGCGCGTGACGTCGGAGGCGTAGCGGCCGTACTCGGCGGCGGCGTCGATGACCACGAGGTCGCCCGCGCGCAGCGCGCGGTCGTTGTGCGTCCAGTGCAGGACGGCGCCGTTGGCGCCGCTGCCCACGATCGAGCCGTAGGAGAGGCCGGTGGCGCCGTTCGAGAAGAACGCGTACTCGATCCGGGTCTGCACGTCGCGCTCGCTCACCCCGGCCACGGTGGCCCGCGCCGCCGCCTCGTGCCCGGCCCGCGTGATGTCGACGGCGCGCTCCATGAGCGCGATCTCCTCCGGCTCGTGGGCCTCCCGCAGGCGGGCGAGCAGGTCGCGCTTGTGCACGAGCTTGAGGCCGAGGGCGGAGGCGAGCTGGCGGCTGAGGACGGCGTCCGGCCGCTCGTCCTTCGCCTCGTCTACCGGCGCGATGATCGCGATGCAGTCCGTGCCCAGCCCCGCCCCGATCGCGGTCCGGTCCGGGCGGCCGCGCAGCACGCGGTCCACGCCGTAGCGCTGCTTCAGGGCGGGCGAGAGCGGGTCGCGCGGCCCCGTCCAGCGCTCGCGCTCGGGATCACGCGGGCGCAGGAAGAGGACGCTCTTGTCGTACTTCGCGCGCGGCGCGAGCAGGATCCAGGCCTCGTTCTCGTTGAGCCCGGTGAGCCAGAGGAAGTCGCCGTCCTGGCGGTAGTCCTCCGTCACCCCGCTCGTCTCCCCGCGCGCGGCCAGCACGGCCAGGCACCCGTCGAGCTCCTTCATCACGCGCTCGCGCCGCTCCCGGTAGACCGTGGGCGGGAGGTCGGGCGGGGGTGTCCCCGCGGGGGCGGCGAGCAGGAGCCAGACGAGGGGGACGAGCATGAAGGCCTCCAGGAAGGCAGGCACAGTAGCACAGCCGCCCAGGGGTGCGGCGCGCGACCCTCCGACTACTGTGCGCGCACGCCGCGCGCGCCCCGCCGCGGGCTCCGGGCCAGGGCGCCGGCTCCGCGCACCTTCCCGTCCGGCCCGCGCACGATCCCGTGCCCGGCGTCCACATCTTCGAGGAACTGCGCGATCAGCGCTTCCGGGGGCCGGCGGCCGTCCTGGAACACGAACACGTGGATGTGGTTGCGGCGCTCGCGGAGCGCCTCCACCTTGCCCTCGTCCTCGAGCTGGGCGATCCGGTCCATGAGGAACTGCTGCTCGTCCGCCGCCATGTACCGGTACGTGATGTCGAACGCGCATCCGGTGGTGTGGGGCGGCGTCTCCACGTGGGTGGCGTTGGCGTTCACGCGGCCCAGGCGGCGCTGGTAGCGCTCGGTGCGGACGAGGGAGGAGACGGGCAGGAGCCGGCCGAACTTCTGGTGGTACTCGTGGGCGAGATCGAGCAGGACCTCGCGCGTCCCCGGCCGGGTGAGGCTGAGCAGCCGGGCGTCCAGGCTCTCGCGGTCCTCGCGGCGGGCGAGGTCGTAGCTCTCCCCGCCGAAGTTCGCGGCGAGGGCGGCGACGTCCGCGCCCTTGCCGAGCAGGGCCTCCCGGCGCGAGGGGTCGTCGTAGTAGAAGGCGATCAGCTCCCGCCGCTTCTCGGCGCGGGCGCGCATGCGCGGGCTGGGGGATTCCCTCGCGACCTGGTCGAGCGCGGTCGTGGCCGCCTCGAGGGCGGCCGCGGAGGCGAAGAGCGGGACGTCCTTGTGGCTCCCCTCGTCGTAGGCGGCCATGGGGTCGTCGGCGGCGTCCACGCCGATGTCGTAGAGGATGTAGTCGAGGCCGAGGCGGGGCAGCTCGACCAGGGCGCCCGACTTCAGCATTGCCACCAGGTCGCCGTCGTCCTGCGGCAGCGGGTACTGCTCCTCGCGCGTGTCCGCCATCTGCACGGCCAGGAAGCGCCGGCGGTCGCTGTAGTGCTGGAGCTCGGGCGGCACGCTCACGCGCGCGCCCAGGCCCATGCGTTCCCCGCGATCCTCCTGGACGCGGTCGTGCGCCACGTCGTAGGGCGCGGTCGGAACCGTGGCCGCGGGAACCGGTGGCTCCGCGGCCGCCGCCGATGGTGGCGCGGCGGAGGGAGTCGACGGCACGGGAGGCGAGGCCTCTTGTGACACCTGCACGACCGGCGATTCTTGCCAGGGTGGGGCGGAACGGTCACCCCGGGCCCAGAGCGCGTACGCGGCGATCACTGCAAGTAACAGAGCAGTCGCGACTTGATGATGGCGGCGAAGCCGACGGCGGGATGGGATCTCCATGACCTTCCAGTTGGGACTCTTACAGCAAATTCCGCGCCGGGTTTCAGTGCACGGCCGCGCCCGCGGCCCGATGGCGGGGGGTCCGCATCAGCAGCACGAGCGGCAACATCAATATGAAGATGAGGGCCAGCAACCGGAACACGCCCACGAAGGCGAGCATCGAGGCCTGGCGGGCCACCAGGCCGAAGGCCATGGCCTGGGCCCGGCCGGTGGCGGTGACGACGTCCGCGCCGCGCGCCATCATGGTGGCGCGCAGCCCGTCCAGGAACGAGCGCACCTTCGGGTCGTACACGCTCAGGTGCGGGCCGAGGACGGCGATGTTGGCCTGGGCCCGCCGCGCCAGCATGGTCGTCGAGAGCGCGATCCCGACGCTGCCCCCGATGTTGCGCATCAGGTTGAAGAGGCTGGTGGCGTTGCCCATCGCCTCCTTGGGGATCGGGTCCATGGTGATGGTGGTCAGGGGCACGAAGATGAGGCCGAGCGAGATGCCCTGGATGAACTGCGGCCAGAAGATGTCCCAGTAGCCGGCGGACAGGTTGAGGTTGCCGAGCCAGTAGAGGGTCAACGCGCCCCCGCAGAGACCGGCGGCCAGCAGCTTGCGCGGGTCCAGGCGCGCGACGAGCAGTCCCACGGCGGGCATGGCCAGGAACGATCCCATCCCGCGCGGCGCCATCGCGATCCCCGCCTGCAGCGAGGGGTAACCGAGCAGGGTCTGCAGCATGATCGGGAGCAGGACGAGGCTCCCGAACAGCACGAAGCCGAGGACGGTCATCAGGAAGACGCCGGTGGTGTACGTGCGTATCTTGAAGACGTGCAGGTCCACCACCGGGTGCTCGGTCTGCAGCTCGCGGACGACGAACGCGACCAGGCCCACGACGGTGAGCACGGCCAGCACCTGGATCTCCGTGGACGAGAACCAGTCCTTCTGCTGGCCGAGGTCGAGCAGGATCTGGAGCGATCCGATCCCGACGGCAAGGAGGCCGATGCCCCAGTAGTCGATCGTCTCCGACTTCCGGCTGACGTAGGGCGGGTCGAACACGAACATCTTCGTCATGATGACGGAGGCGACGCCGACGGGCAGGTTGATGTAGAAGACCCAGCGCCAGGAGTAGCTGTCCGTGAGCCAGCCGCCGACCACCGGGCCCAGGATGGGCGCCACCACGATGCCGAGGCCCCAGAAGCCCATGGCCTTGCCGCGGTCGCGGGGCGGGAAGGCCTCGAGCAGCACGGCCTGCGAGAGCGGCTGCAGGGCGCCTCCAGTGAGGCCCTGGATGACCCGGAACACCACCAGCACGCTCAGCGTGGGGGCGAGGCCGCACAGGAACGAGGCGATCGTGAAGCCGGTGATCGAGATCAGGAGCAGGCGCTTCCGGCCGAAGTAGTTCGCCAGCCAGCCGGTGAGGGGGAGGATGATCGCGTTGGCGACCAGGTACGAGGTGAGGACCCACGTCGACTCGTCGATGGAGGCGGAGAGGTTGCCCGAGATGTGGGGGAGGGAGACGTTGACGACGGTGGTGTCGAGGATCTCCATGAAGGTCGCGAACATCACCGCCACCGCGACCAGCCACGGGTTGATCTGCGGCGGAGCGGGCGGCTCGGCCGCCGCCGTGCTCACTTCGTGCGTACGGTCGGCACGACGGACATCCCCGGCCTCAGCAGGTGGTCGGGGTCCTGGCCGCTCTCGAACAGGATCTTGACGGGGACGCGCTGCACGACCTTCACGAAGTTGCCGGTGGCGTTCTCGGGTGGGAGCAGGCTGAACTTGGCCCCGGTGGCGGGCGAGATGCTGTCGACGCGGCCGCGGTACGTGCGGCCGTAGGCGTCCACCTTGATGGTGGCGGCCTGCCCCGGGCGCAGGTCGCGGAGGTCGTTCTCCTTGAAGTTGGCGGTCACCCAGATGTCGCCGAGGGGCACCAGCGCCACCAGGGGCTGGCCGGGCTGTACGACCTGGCCGACCTCCACCGTCCGCTTGCTGACGACGCCGCTGACCGGGGCCTTGATGGTGGTGCGCTCGAGGTCGAGGCGCGCGCGGTCCACTGCCGCCTGCGCCTGCCGGGCCTGGGCCTCGGCCACGGAGGCGCGCGAGCGCACCATGGCCACCTGCTCGGGTCCGGTGCGCGCCTGGCTCAGGCGGGCCTGGGCCCCGGTGACGCCCGCCTCCGCCTCCCGGGCCTGGGCCACCGCCGCCTCGTGCTCGGCCAGCGTCGAGTCCGCGGCGGTGCTCGCCGTGTCGTACTCCTGGCGCGAAACCTCGTCCTTCTCCACGAGCGTCTTCAGGCGCTGGAGGTCCTGAGCGGCCCGGGCCGCCTTCGCTTCCGTCACCTTGACGTGGGCCTGGGCCGAGCGGACGTGGGCGTCCGCGCTGGCCACGTCGCTCTGGGCCGTGCTCACCTCGCCCGTGGTCGTGGTCGAGGTGATCGGCACGTTGGTGCGCGCCCCCTGCGCGGCCGCGGTGGCCGCCGCCAGCTCGGCCTCCGCGCGCGCGAGGGCCACCTCGTAGTCCGCGCGGTCGATCTCGACGAGCACGGTGCCGGCCTGGACGTACTCGTTGTCGTGCGCGTGGACGGCGTGGACGGTGCCCGAGATCCGGGCCGACAGCGGCGTGATGTGCCCCTCGATCTCCGCGTCGTCCGTGCTGACGCGCGCGGCGCTGTAGCGCCAGAAGGCGATCCCGCCCGCGAGCACCACCAGCGCCGCCACCACCATGAGCCAGGCCGGGGGAAGGCGCCGCCGGGTGGGCCTCTCCGCGGGCGCGGCGGCGGAGGTCCGCTCGGTGGCGGTCGTGGCTCCCGCGGGGGCCGTCGTGTCCCGCGCGGCCGTCGCTTCTGCCTTGTCCATCACTGTCCTCGCACGAGCTGCCGGAAGCCTTGTTCGGCCAGGCCGACGGCGCGGCCCAGGGTGGCCCGCGCCAGGTTGAGGTCGTAGACGGTCGAGATGAGGTCCTCCTCGGCGGTCGCCACCGCCTGCTGCGCCTGCACCACGTCGAGGTTGTTGGCCACCCCGGCCGCGAAGCGGTCCTGGGCCTGGCCGAGCTGCTCGCGCGCCAGCTCGCGCGCCTGCTCCGACACCGCGTGAGAGTCCGCGGCCGCCTTGAGCTCGAGGGCGGCCACGCGCACGTCGTAGTCGATGCGGCCGCGCAGGTCCTCGAGCGCGAAGCGGGCGGACTGCAGAAGGGCGTCCGCGGCCAGGACCTTGCCCGCCACGCGGCCGCCCTGGAAGAGGGGTACCCGCAGCGCTCCGGCCAGGGTGTAGGTCGTGCGGGCGTCGCCGAAGGTCGCCCCGATGGCGCCGTAGTCGGCGTCCAGCCTCAGGCCGGGCAGCCCCTCGCCGAGAGCCGACCGGCGCGAGGCCTCCGCCGCGCTGATCCGCGCCTGCGCCGCCTTCCAGTCCGCCCGGTTCTCGAAGGCCAGCGAGACCGCCTGCTCGACGGTGAGGGGCGGAGTCTCCGGGGAGGGCATGGCGTCCGTGAGCTGGACCTCCTGGCCCAGGGGCAGGCCGATCGCGCGCGCCAGGTCCAGCGTCGACCGCGCGAACCGCGTCTCCGCCTCGATCAGGCGCTGCTCCCGCGAGCGCACCTCGACCTCGGCGCGCAGGACGTCGATGGCGGGCACGAGGCCGGCCGCCTTGCGGTCCCGCGCCTGCTCGTGGAGGGCGCGCGCGGTGGCGAGCTGGGCCTGGACCTCGTCGATGCGGCTCCGGTCGGCGAGGGCACGCAGGTAGAGGTTGCCGGTCACGAGCACGACCAGCTCGCGCGTGTCCTGGTAGCTCCAGCGCGCGGCGTCGGCGCGGCGGGACTCCGCCCGCGTCTTCTGGAGCCCTTTCCAGTCGAAGTCCTCAGTGAGGAGGAGCCGGTAGTCGAACACGTTGTACGGCCCGATCACCGGGTCCTCGATGCCGGGGAAGCCGCTGAACCCGAACGCCTCCAGGTTGATCTTCTGGCGGCTGGCCAGGAGGCGGCCGCTGACGTGGGGCAGCACGTCGCCGAGCGCCTCCTGGTGCGTCCCCCGCGCCGATCGCACGCCCTGCTCGGCCAGGACCAGCGCGAGGTTGTGCCTCAGGGCGCGCTCGATGGCGTCCGAGAGGGACAGGGGGAGCGGGCCCGGGGTCGCCGTCCCGGTGGGCACGCCTCCGAACAGCGGTCCCTGGGCGGGGTTCGCCGCCGGCGGCGCAGGGCCGGGGGGAGACGTCACCTGCGCCAACACCAGGACGAGGATCGCCGTCGCGCCGATCATGATGTCAGCAACTCCCGATCCGCCCGGTCGCGGTCGCGGTCACCGGCGCGCCTTCCGAGCGCGTCTTTCCGGCGACGGGCACCGGGCGGGGGTGGCAGCGAACGGCCGGAGCGGCCGTCCCCGGCCGCCGCAGCGGCCGGTCACTCTACATCGATGATACACGGTTCCGCGCTAGGAGCGCGTTCGGGTCCGCCGCTTGGCGTCCTCGATCAGGGTGACGTTGCGCTCGTAGGAGAGCGCGCCGGGCGCGACGCCGTCTTCCAGGGCGGGCGGATAGCAATGGCCGCGGTAGACGGGATAGGCCTCCGTGC
>JBGPBV010000107.1:0-24716 GCA_041481445.1 Vicinamibacteria bacterium | reverse complement strand
CGTGGGCACCTGCTCGACCCGCGTGAGCTTTCCGCTCGCCGCGTCGCGGGCGAACACGGCCAGCGTGTCCGGGCCGCGGTTGGAGGCGTACACGAACCGGCCGCTCGGATGCACCGCGATCTCGGCGCCGCTGTCGTCGGGACCAGGCTTGGCCCCCTCCGGAAGGGTCGAGACGGTCTGGAACTCGGTGAGCCGCCCCTTGGCGTACTTGAAGGCGGTGACGGTCATGGTCATCTCGTTGTCGAGGTACAGGTCGCGACCGTCCGGGGAGAACGCGAAGTGCCGGGGCCCGGAGCCCGGCGTGACCCGCGCCATGGGCGGGGCGGACGGCTGCAGGCGGCCGTGGGCGGCGTCGAGCCGGTAGACGAGGATCTGGTCCAGGCCGAGGTCGGCCACGAGCGCGAAGCGGTTGGCGCGGTCGACCGCCACCATGTGCGCGTGCGGCCCCTTCTGCCGCTGCGGATCGACGCTCGCTCCCTGGTGCTGGACGAAGCTCGACGCCTCCTTCACTGCCCCGTCCGGCCCCAGCGGAAGGCTGGCCACGCTGCCTCCGCTGTAGTTGGCGACGAGCACGTTGCCGCCGCTCGCATCGACGACGAGATGGCAGGGCGCCGCCCCCTTCGACGAGGCGCGGCCGAGCGCACGCAAGTCCCCGGTGGCGGGATCGACGGCGAAGGCGGACACGAAGCCGGCTTTCTGGCCCTCGAACTCCGCCACCTCGTTCGCCGCGTACAGGAGCGGCCGCGTGGGGTGGAGGGCCAGGAAGGACGGGTTCTCCGTCTCCGCCGCCAGTCGCGGGGCGCCGACCCGCCCGGTGGCGGCGTCCCATGGCGCCACGTAGATGCCGCGGCTCTTCTCGCCGGTGTAGGTGCCGAAGTAGACGAAGGCCGGCCCGCTCGCCGGGGCGGCCCTAGCCGTCGAAGTGGCCGGCACCACGCCCGGGGCGGCCAGCGCGATCGCCGTCAGGCCGGCCGGCGCCGCCACGCGCACCAGGAATCGCTTCATGGCCGGCAATCATATGCGCGATCTCGACGTCAGTTGAGCCACTCCCCTTCGAAGAGGATCTCGATCTCGCCCACCTGCCGCACGTGCCCCCCCTCCGGCCACTCCACGTCGAGAGTGCCGCCGTCGCACACCACGCGCAGGCGGCGGTCGGCCACGCCTCGCAGGATGGCGGCCACGGCCGCGCTGGCCGACCCCGTCCCCGACGCGCGCGTGTAGCCGACCCCGCGCTCCCAGAAGCGGACGCGCAGCTCCGATCGGGAGGGGACGGAGACGAACTCGACGTTGGTCCGGCGCGGGAAGAAGGGATGGCTCTCGAGGAGCGGGCCCAGGCGACCGAGGAGCGCGTCGTCGGCCGGCGCCTCGAGGAACACCGCGCAGTGCGGGTTGCCGAGCGACGTCGCGGTGACCTGGACGGTCTGGCCGTCCACTCTCAGCGGGTGATCGACCACGCGCGGCGCCGGCGGGTCGAGCGCGACCGGGATCCGGGCACTGTCGAGGATGGCCTCGCCGAGGTCGGTCGTGATGCGGTAGCGCGCCTGGCCCGCCTCCACGACTTCCACCGGCCGCGGCCCCGCGCCCGTGTGCACGACGTGCCTGGCCGGACGCGCGCCGCTCCACACCATGTACCCGGCCAGGCAGCGCAGGCCGTTCCCCGAGATCTCCGCCTCTCCCCCGTCGGCGTTGATGAGGCGCATGCGCACGCCGTCCGGCTCGGGCGCGTGGAGGAGGACGCCGTCCGCGCCGACGCCGGTGTGGCGGTCGCAGAGCCGTCGTACCCAGGCCGCGACGTCCGCGGGCGCGTCGGCGGCCGCCACCATCAGGAAGTCGTTGCCGAGACCGTGGGCCTTGGCGATCCTCACGGTCGCCGTTCAGTCATCGACCCCCCCTCCCCATCCCTCCCCCACGTCGGGGGGAGGGGAAGTCGGACGGTCGGGTAGGGAGTGCCTCGCTCACTTCTTGCGCGGGTGCTCGAGCGGTGGGAACGTGGCCAGGCAGAGCACGGGGTCCTCGGGGGCGCCGACCGCCTTCCAGTGCGCGCCTCCGTCCGCGGTGTGCACGATCCCGTCCTCCGTGACCAGGAACGCCTCGAGCCCGGAGTCGGGGGCGAGGGGGAAGATGATCCGCGAGGACGGACGGCCGGCGAGGCCGGCCACGGGGTCCCACTTCTTCCCGGCGTCGTCGCTGCGGAACAGCCCGCGGTCGGTGGCGGCGTAGAGGATGGGGCCGAGCCACACGAGATCGCGTACCGCCCGGCCCTCCAGCCCGGCCGGCGACCACGTCGCCGCCCCGTCCGCGGAGCGGAACACGCCCGCGCCGCCCACGCCCGCGAACAGGACCGGGTCGCGCACGAAGAAGGACGACACCGCCAGCGCCTCCGGGGAGCCGTCGGGGAGGCCGGTGCCGCTGCTGAAGCTCCCGCCGCCGTCCATGGAGACGAGCACGCCGTGGGTGGTGGTCACGATGAGGGCGGGCCCGGGCCATTCGATCCGCGTCACCGCCGATCGCAGGACGGTGGGGAAGAACGTGCGCCCGGCGTCCGTGGACTTGAGGAGGCCGGCGGCGGTGCCCGCGAACACCGTCGGGTCCGCGTTCGGGTACCGCGAGGGCAGGACGTAGAGGACGGGAGTCTCGAGGCCGAGCTTCTTCCAGGTGACGCCGAAGTCCTCGGACTGGAAGAGGCCCGTCTCCGCGGCCAGGTAGACCTGGCGGCCCACGGGCAGCACGCCGTGAACGGGACCGACGTCGGCGAGGGTGATGCCGTTCGAGGAGTTGCCGAGCACGCGCTCCCAGCGGCCGCCCCAGTTCGTCGACCGCCAGAGCCCGGTCGCCGTCCCCGCGAACAGGGTGAGGCTGGTGACGACGGGGCCGCCCTCCTGGGCGGCGGCGGGCGCGAGCGTGCCGGCGGCAACGGTGGCGAGGGCGACGGTGGCGGCGAGAACGGGCGCGAGCGGTCCCGCCCGGCGCACGCTCATTTCTCGAAGTGGGCGCGCAGCCGGGCGCCGGCTTCCACGGGGTCTTCCGGGATCACGCGCGTGCCTCCCACCGACGTCATGAAGTTCGTGTCGCCGATCCAGCGCGGGACCACGTGCAGGTGGATGTGGTCGGCCACTCCCGCCCCCGCCGCCTTGCCCAGGTTCATGCCGAGGTTGATCCCGTCCGGCGCGTAGAGCTCGGCCATCACCGTCTCCAGGCGGCGGGCCAGGGTGGCCATCTCGGCCAGCTCGTCCGCGCTCGCCTCGGCCAGGCTGCCCACGTGGCGGCGGGGCGCGATCATGACGTGCCCGGCGTTGTACGGGTAGAGGTTCATCACGACGAAATCGTGGGAGCCGACGTGCACGACGAGGCTCTGGGGGTCGGCCGCCTGCTCCAGGGCGCGGCACAGCACGCACCCCGGCTCCCTGGCCCCGGAGGTGACGTAGGCGCGGCGCCACGGCGACCAGATCCGCTCAGGCCCCAAAGCGGACCTCGTAGACCGGGAAGCTGGAGCGCACGCCCTTGAACTTGGCGTCTCCCACGTACTGGAAGACCAGGCGGCGGCCGATCTGCTCGTCGAAGTACTCCATGCAGCGGGCGGCCTGCCCTTCGGCCTGCTCCAGGGGCAGGTGGGCCTCGAGCTGGTTGAGGGTGTCGCGGCTGATCGCGATGCCCTCGTTGAAGAGGGTCCCCGCGGCGTCGATCGTGACCTGCATCTCGCGGGAGCCGGGGTCGGCGTAGGGGGCGTCCTCGTCCTCGTCCATCGGCTTCCTGGCCGCCGAGCTGAGGCGCCCGGCCAGGTTGACGTTGCGCCCGATCACCGTGGTCTGCACCGACTCCTCGTCCGCGATGAACCGCGCGACGTAGACGCGGCCGTAGTGGATGGCGATGCCCATCTTGAAGTAGGTCCGGCCCTCCTGGCGCAGGCGCAGCAGGGTGTCCTGGCAGAGGACGGCCGTGCGCACGGCGTTGAGGGGATCGAGGGGGTCGGTGCGCCGGGTGCCGAACGTGATCATGATGCCGTCGCCGAGCACCTTGTCCACCGTGCCCCCGAAGCGGCGCACGTGGGGGATGAAGGCGTCGAACACCGTGTAGAGCTCCTGGGTGAGGTCGCGCTCGGAGATGTGCCCCTCCGAGGTCTGGGTGAACCCGCGCAGGTCCAGGAAGAGGACGGTGGCGTTGACGGCGTTGTTGAGGACCTGGGCGGAGTCGCCGAACTCGAAGAGGCGCCGGCCGAGGTTCCGGCCCTGATCGGGGTCCTGGTCCCCGAACTTCATGAGGGTGATCTGGTCGCGCAGGTGGGAGATCAGCTCGAAGCGCTTGACCCCCGCCACCAGCTCCAGGAAGGCCTCCGTGATCTCGGCCGGACGGCGGCGGCCGGCCTCCGCCTTGAGCTTCTCCACCCCCAGCAGCCTGGCCCCCGTGACCCACACGTCCCCCAGGAGGTAGGTGAGGACGTGCCCGTTCATCATCACCTTGACGATGCCGGCCTGGGTCTGGAGCTGCTCCTTGGGGAGGCCCGGCATGTGGCGGGCCACCCGCTGCTGGAGGCCGCGGTCGTTCTCGCGCAGCCGCCGCTCCGTCTCCTTGAGGAGGATGCCGTACATCTCGAAGAACACGTCTCCGGGCAGGCGGTAGCGCTTGTTGGAGGCCAGGAAGGCGTTGAAGTCGAACTCCCCGATGCTGAGCTCGGTGAGGGCGAACCCGTCCTCGACCACGGCGTCCACCAGGGCCACGTCCTCCCGCGAGCCGGCCAGGAAGGAGGCGCGAGTGGGGTCGGCCTGCTCGACCGCCCGCCGCACCGCCTGCTCCAGTCTCCTATAGAGTGACGATAGGAGCGGGTGCAGCGAGTACTTCAGCTTCTTGACCGAGGGGCTCCTGGCCTCCACCTCGTGCAGGCACTCCGCCACGTCCCGGCTGTGGGCGAGCCAGCAGAGGTTGACGAGGCCGGCGCGGCGGTCGGCCACCCGCACCGAGCGCAGCATCCTCTCCAGGGCCGCCTCGTAGTCCGCCGCCTCCTTGCCGCTGCCGTTGCCCCGCGCGGGCGCCGCCCCCGCCGCCGGCGGCAGGTCGGCCCCGATCTCGCGCAGGAGGGCCTGGAGGTAGCGCATGAGCAGGGTGCGGAGCTGGGGATGGAACTTGACGTGGTAGACCGACCGGCCCCCCTCGACGTCGGGCAGGGGCAGGCTGGGCAGGGGCGAGCCCAGGAGCGCCTCTGCTTCCGCCAGCCCGCCGGACAGGAAGCGCGAGGTGGCGGGGTCCTTGAGGAAGAGAGAGTCCGACCCCATCGGCCCTAGGAAGGTGGCCGGTTGATCAGTTCCCGCAGCTCCTTGCCGGGCTTGAAGTGCGGCACGCGCTTGGCGGGCACGACCACGCCGGCACCCGTCTTGGGGTTGCGGCCGGTGCGGCTGTCACGCTTGCGGATGCGGAACGACCCGAACCCGCGCAGCTCGATCTTGTCGCCCTTCTGGAGGGCCTCGATGATCGACGAGAACACGGCCTCGACGATCACCTCGGAGTGCTTGCGCGTGAGGTCGGACACGCGGGACACCGTGTCCACCAGCTCGGCCTTGGTCATCTCAATGCGTCCTCGCTCCCGCCGCCGAGCGTCCGCCGACCGGACCCGCCGGGGCTGAACCCCGGGGATTCTACTCCTTCTCGCGGTCCCTCGCCGCCTGCGCGGCCCGGAAGGCGTCCCCCAGCGCGGTGGAGGTCTGGGCGGCGCTCTGGTTGACGCTCTCGCGGTAGCTGTCGAGGTCCTTCTGGTACTCGTCCTGCTTCACGGCCTTGATGCTGAGGCCGATCTTCTTCTCGCCCTCGTTGATCTTGATGATCTTCATCGCGAAGACGTCGCCGACCTTGACCGCCTCTTCCGGCTTCTCGATCCGCTTCTCGTCCAGCTCGCTCACGTGCACGAGCCCCTCGATCCCCTCGTGCAGCTCCACGAAGGCACCGAAGTTGGTGACCCGGGCCACCTTGCCCTGGACGATGTCGTTCACCTTGTGGTGGGAGAAGAACTCGTCCCACATGTCGGTGGCGAGCTGCTTGAGACCGAGCGAGAGCCGCTGGTTGTCGGCGTCGATGTTGAGGACCACGGCCTCCACGGTGTCGCCCTTCTTGAGGACCTCCGAGGGGTGCTTCACGCGCTTGGTCCAGGACAGGTCGGAGATATGGATGAGGCCGTCGATGCCCTCCTCCACCTCCACGAAGGCGCCGAACTCGGTCAGGTTGCGGACCTTGCCCTTGATCTTCGAGCCCACCGGGTACTTCTCGGCCAGCTCGTTCCAGGGGTTGCTCTCGACCTGCTTGAGGCCGAGGGAGATGCGGTGCGCCTCCTGGTCGATGCCCAGCACCTGGCACTCGACCTCCTGGCCGACGGTCAGCACCTTGGACGGGTGCTTGACCTTCTTGGACCAGGACATCTCGGAGACGTGGATGAGGCCCTCGACGCCCTCCTCGAGCTCCACGAACGCGCCGTAGTCGGTGAGGCTCACGACCTTGCCCTTCACGCGCGCGTTCACCGGGTACTTGATGGTCGCCGTCGTCCAGGGATCGGCCTTGAGCTGCTTGTAGCCCAGGGAGACGCGCTCGGACTCGCGGTCGAACTTCAGGACCTGGACCTTGATCTCGTCCCCGACGTTGAGGACCTCGCTCGGGTGGTTGATGCGGCCCCAGGACATGTCCGTGATGTGGAGGAGCCCGTCGATCCCGCCCAGGTCCACGAAGGCGCCGTACTCGGTGATGTTCTTCACCGTGCCCATGAGGACCTTGCCCTCTTCGAGGGTCTCCAGGGTGTCGCGCTTGCGCTCGGCGTTCTCCTCCTCGAGGACCGCCTTGCGGCTGAGCACGATGTTGCCGCGCTTCTTGTTGACCTTGATGACCCGCATGCGCAGCTCCTGGCCCTTGAGGCTGTCCAGGTTGCGCACGGGACGCAGGTCCACCTGCGAGCCGGGCAGGAACGCGCGCACGCCGATGTCCACGGCCAGGCCGCCCTTGACCCGCTCGATCACGCGGCCCACGACGACGCGGCGCTCCTGGTAGGCGCGCTCCACGTCGTCCCAGACCTTCATCTTCTCGGCCTTCTCCTTGGAGAGGACGACGTAGCCTTCCTTGTCCTCCGTCTTCTCCAGGAGCACGTCCACCGAGTCGCCCACCTTGATCGATATCTTGCCCGTCTCGTCGCGGAACTCGTCGACGGGGATGATCCCCTCCGACTTGTAGCCGACGTCGACGATGACCTCGCTCTCGCTGACCTGCAGCACGATGCCCTTCACCACCTCGCCTTCGGCGAAGTTCTTGAAGCTGACGTCGTACATGTCGAGGAGGCGCTCGTACTCGGCGTCGTCCATGACCCCGCCGGCGTCGCGGGGCTCTCCCTCCTCACGCCGCGCGGGGGCGGGAGTGTCCGCGACCGACTTGCTTCCGATGGGGGCGATGGCGCGTTCCGTCTTCTCGATCTCCGGCATGTGCGAGCGAATCCTCCGAAATTCTCTAGAGATACGTCCTAACGCGAGGGCGACGCGGCGAGGAGCGGGCTTTCGCGTGGGGACTAAAGCGTGAATCGTACGTGATTTACGGTTCGGGTGTCAAGGGAGCCCGCGCAAAGTGGCGCGCCACGGCCTCGAGCAGCCCCTGGACCGTCGAAGGAGTGGCCACCACCTGCACGTCGAGCCCGGCCGCGCGGGCCGCCTGCTCGGTCACGGGGCCGATCACGGCCGCGGGCAGGCCGCGCACCCGGGGGCCGAGGGCGCCGGCCAGGCCGTCCACGGCCGAGGGCGAGGCCAGGGTGACCAGGGCGATCCCCTGCGCCAGCGCGCGCTCCAGCCGCGCCCCCGTGTCGGCGGGCGTGACCGTGCGGTAGGCCACCACGACGTCCACGCGCGCGCCCCGTTCGCGCAGGCCCTCCGCCAGCGTCGCCCGCGCCTTGTCCGACACGGGCAGGAGGACGCGCCGTCCCCCGAGGTCGTGCCCCTCGAAGGCCAGCAGGAGCCCTTCCGCCCGGAAGTCGGCGGACGGCTGCAGGTCGCTCCGCCGCCCCAGCCGCTCGTGCACGACCTCGGCCGTGGACGGGCCCACCACGGCCAGCCGCCCGGCGCCGGGCAGCGCCCTCCCCCGCCGCGACAGCGCCTCCCCCAGCGCGTGCACGGCGTTGGCGCTCGTGAAGGCGATCCAGTCGTACCGGTCCAGCTCGTCCAGCGCACGCGCCATCGGGGCGGGATCGTCCGGGGGGGCCAGCTCGAGCGTCGGGACCTCGATCACGTCCGCGCCCAGCGCGGCCAGGCCCGAGGCCAGGACCGCCGACTGGTCGGGGCGCCGCGTCACCAGCACGCGCCGCCCGGCCAGCGGTCGGCTCACGTGCGCGCCCGGATCCCGATCACGATCGGACGAGCTGCCAGGCGCCGCGCGCGAGCAGGTCCGCGGCCACGCGCCGGCCCAGCTCCTCCGGGTCGTCCCCGGCGTCCTCGCCGCGCAGGATCGTGCTGCCGTCCGGCCGGGCCACGAACACCTTGAGGCGGAGGCCACCCGACACCGGCGTGGCGTGAGCGCCGAGGGGGACGTTGCAGCCGCCCTCCAGCGTGGCCAGGAACCGGCGCTCGGCCGTGACCGCGCGCGCGGTCGGCTCGTGGTGCAGGGCCGCCGCCGCCGCGCGCACGCCCTCGTCGTCCTGCCGGCACTCCAGCGCGATCGCGCCCTGCCCGGGGGCGGGCACGAACGCATCGGGATCCAGGACCTGGGTGGCCTCGCCCGCCCGGCCCAGACGGACGAGGCCGGCCATGGCCAGGATGACGGCGTCGAAATGGCGCTCGCGCAGCCGGCGGATGCGCGTGTCCACGTTCCCGCGCAGGTCGTCCACGTGCAGGTCGGGCCGCAGGGCCTTGACCTGCGACGACCGCCGCAGGCTGGTGGTGCCCACGCGCGACCCCGGGGGCAGCGACTCCAGCCGCTTGCCGGAGTTGCTCAGCAGCGCGTCGCGCGGGTCCGCCCGCTCGAGGAAGGCGCACAGCGAGAGCCCGGCCGGGAGCGCGGTGGGCACGTCCTTGAGGCTGTGCACGGCCAGGTCCACCTGGCCGGCCAGCATCGCCTCCTCGATCTCCTTGAGGAAGGCGCCCTTGCCCCCGATGCTCTCCAGCCGGCGGTCCAGGACCTGGTCGCCGGTGGTGGTGATCTTCTGGAGCTCGACCTGGTGCCCCTGGGCCACGAGGAGGTCCCGGACGTGCTCGGCCTGCCAGAGTGCCAGCAGGCTGGCGCGGGTGCCTATACGAATGCGCAAACGTCTTTTACCTCAGGGGGGGAACGCTTCGCATGATCACGAATGGGCTTCGGCTCCCCCCCTGAAACCCCCCGTCGCTCGCCGCCGGCGCGCTGCGCGCGGCCGGCGCCGAGCTCACTGGTCTCACTACGGATCACAATCCTAGCAGCTTGCGGATGAGGCTCAGCTGCTCGGGGGCGGCGGTCTCGCGCACCGCTTCCTTCAGGTGCACGGTCGGGGGATGGAGGAGCTTGTTCACGATGGCGGTGGTGGCGGCCTCGAGCGCCTCCTCCTGCTCGGGAGTCAGGGCGCCGAGCCGCCGCCGCACCTTGTCCAGCTCGGTGCGGCGGATCTCCTCCGCCCGGCGCCGGAGCTCGTTCAGGAGAGGGACGACCTCGCGCGCCTTCTGCCAGTCGAGGAACTCGCGCACCTCGCGGTCGACCAGCGCCTCCGCCGCCGCCGCCTCCTTGAGGCGCTCGCGCAGGTTCGCCTCCGTCACCGCCTTGAGGTCGTCGAGGTCGTACAGGAAGACCCCGCCCAGCCGGCCCACCGCGGGGTCGACGTCGCGCGGCACCGCGATGTCGATGAGGAACAGGGGGCGGGCGTGGCGCCGGCGCCGGGCGGCGCGCGCGCTCTCCACGTCCGCCACCTGGATCACGATGCCGGGAGCGCCGGTGCCGCTGATCACGATGTCGGTCCGGGCCAGCTCGTCGCGGAGGGACTCGAAGGGGGCGGCCTTGCCGCCCAGGGCCGCCGCCAGCTCCGCCGCCTTCTCGAAGGTGCGGCCGCCGAGGACGGTGGCGCGGCCGCCGCTGCGCACGAGGTGCTTGGCGGCCAGCTCGCTCATCTTGCCCGCGCCCACCAGCAGGACGTTCTTGTCCTTGAGCTCGCCGAAGATCTTCCGGGCCAGCTCCACCGCCACGTAGGACACCGACACGGCGTTGCGGCCGATGCCCGTCTCCGTGCGCACCCGCTTGGCCGCGGCAAGCGTGCGGTTGCGGAGCGCGTTCAGGCTGGAGCCGAGGGTGCCCGCCTCCTCCGCCGCCTGGTAGGCCTCCTTGACCTGGCCCAGGATCTGCGGCTCGCCGATGACCATGGACTCCAGGCTGGCCGCGACCCGGAAGGCGTGGCGGATCGCGTCCGCGTCGGCCAGGCGGTACAGGACGGGCTGCAGCTCGCGCCCGTCGCGGCCGTGGTAGCGCGCGAGGAAGCGCTCCACCGCCTCCACCGCCCCCGGGTCGTCCTGGCGCGCGTAGACCTCGACGCGGTTGCAGGTGGAGAGGATCATGGCCTCCGCCGCCCCCGTCTCCGCGCGCAGGGCCACGAGCGCCTCGGCCAGGCGGTCCTTCGCGAAGGCCAGCGACTCGCGGACGGCCAGGGGCGCCGTGCGATGGCTGACCCCCACCACCACGATCACGGCGTGCGGCTCCCCGCCGCCGCCGCGAGCACGTTCATCCAGACGAAGGTGAAGGCGACCGCGGTGAAGGCGGCGATGCCGAGCAGGGCGGCCCGCCGTCCGCCCCACCCCGTCTGGTGCCGGGCCAGGATCAGCGCGACGTAGAGGGCCCAGGCCACCACCGCGCTCCACTCCTTGGGGCTGGACGTCCAGTAGACGCCGTGGACGGCGTGGCTCCAGAGCATCCCGGTGATGATGGCCAGCGTGAGCAGCGCGAAGCCCACCTCGACCGCGCGCGCGCTCAGGGTGTCGCAGCGCTCCAGGCTCGGGATCAGGTAGTAGAAGGTCCGCGGCGTGCGCGCCCGGAGCTCGTGCTCCTGGATCAGGTAGAGCAGGCCGCCCGCGAAGGCCACGAACAGCGCGGCGTAGCCGAAGAAGGCCAGGGTGGTGTGGATGGGCAGGAACACGCCCTTGAGGACGGGGTCGCCCACGGGCGCGACCGGCGTGAGGTTGGCGACGAGCACGAGGGCGAAGGCGACCGGATAGACGGCCAGCCCCAGCGCCTCCAGGCGCGCGCGCGTGTAGATGACGAGGAAGACGAGCACCATCGTCCAGGCCAGGAGCGAGGCCCCGTCGTGGAGCCCGACGGCCGGGAAGTGCCCGGCCTCCGTCCAGCGCTGGGCGATGGCGGCGGTGTGGAGGGCGCAGCCCACCAGGGTGGCCGCCACCGTCCAGGACGTCACCAGCAGGTGGCGCCGGGTGAGCATCTGCACCAGGACGTGCAGGGCTCCTACCGCGTAGAAGACGAGGACCAGGACGAGATAGACGTGCGAGCTCACCGCGTGCTCCCCCGGCCCGCGGAAAGCGCCGCCGAGAGCCGACACGTTAGCACAAGACCGCACGTTCACGCTGGGCAAGCAGCAGGGTGGGCCATGCGTACCCCTCGACGCGGCGGCGAGCGATCGAATAATCTCCACGGACAGCGTGCGCCTCCCTGCCTTCGCCGTCGGCGCTCTGGTCCTTCTCCCGGCCTGCCAGCACCGGGAGCCCCCCGAGGCGGCACGCGCCCGCGCGACGGAGGCGTTCCTCGGAACCCAGATCGCGGACCTCCAGAAGCTCGTCTCGAAGGCGGAGAGCGGGCAGCTCTCGAGCCAGGACCGCATCGCGATCGGCCTCTCCGAGGAGACCGCGAAGGCGCTGATCGGCGCCTCCCTGCCCCCGGAGCAGGTGATCGGCGGCCGCATCCGCCTGACCTTCGAGTCGGTGCAGCCGATCTTCCGCGGCAACAACGCCGCCCTGCTGTTCCAGGCCACCGCCCACGGCGTCCGCGTCCCCAGCGCCACCGCCCGTCTCGAGCTGGGCGGCGGCCTGACGAACTTCCGCATCGAGAAGGGCACGCTGACCTCCACCGTCCATCTCAGTCACTTCAAGGTCCTCGACACGTCGCTGGGCGAGATGGCGGGCGATGTCCTGGAAGCCCTGGTGCGCGACAATCTCGCCGCGCTCGGCGAGCGGATCCCGGCCCTGGAGATCCCCGTCCACCTCGAGCAATCGATCGCCATCGCCGGCCTCGACGCGGGCGTGGTGGTGACCAAGCCGGGCGTCCTGCCCCTCGAGATGACGCTGGCGGAAGTGCTCCCGGTCGGCGAGCGGCTGTGGGTCCTGCTCGAGGTCAAGGCCGGCCCCTGGCAGAAGGCCGCCGCCGCGGAGAAGAGCCCGTGAGGCGGCGTCTCTTCGCCCTGCTGGGCCTGCTCTTCGCCGCCGCCGCCGTCTTCGCCTGGCTGCGCCTGCGAAGGCCCACGCTGCCGCCCCCTCCGAGCACCGCCCGCCTCGAGGAGCTGAAGGCCCAGCGCGACGCGCTCCAGGCCCGGTTCCGCCAGGCCGTGATCGCCAGCGGCGAGAAGAGCCTCGCGGACGCTCCGCGGGCGGGGATCATGATCGGGATCCCGACCTCCTTCACCGCCTCCGTCCTCGAGCAGGTCGTGACCGGCCTCTTCGGCGAGACGACCCTGACCCTCAAGAACCTGAAGGTCCACAAGGAGGGGCAGGTCCGGGCCAAGATGCTCGTCCGGAAGAAGACGATCGGGGACTACGTCCTGGACGTCCAGATCCACCAGGTGCAGGGGCTGCTGCGGCCGGGCAAGCCCACCCTCGTCTTCGGTCGCGACACCGTGAACGTGACGCTGCCCGTGCACCTGGCCGAGGGCCACGGCGAGGCCACCCTGCACCTGGAGTGGGACAGCAAGGCGTTTGCCGCCAACCTCGTGTGCGGCGACGTCGACATCACCCGCGCCGTCACCGGCGGCGTGGTGCCCAAGGACTACGAGATCAGCGGCAGCTTCGCGATCGCCAACGCGGGAGACGCGATCATTCTCCGGCCCCGGTTCCCCGACCTGGCCGTGCGGATCTTCGTCGACCCCTCCGAGCAGGCCTGGGCGGTGGTCGACGGGGTGGTCAAGGAGCAGGCCAAGGGCTGCGAGATGGCGCTCAACAAGGTGGACCTCAAGGCCAAGCTGGCCGGCATCCTGGGCCGCGGGTTCAACGTCAAGATCCCGCAGAAGATCTTCAAGCCGATCCGGCTACCCGCGGGCGTCCGCCAATCGCTCCAGGTCCACGGCCTCGAGCTCGCGCTGCACGTCACGCCCGCCGGCCTCGTCGTGGCGAACGACCGGCTCTGGTACGGCGCCAATCTCGCCGTCAGCTCGAAGACCCAGCCCTCGGGGCCGAAGGCGCCGGCTCCGCCCGTCCCCTAGCCGCGAGGCCGAGGTCCACGTCGGCGATCCCCGCCTCCAGGCAGAGCCGGCGCCACTCTTCCGCGCCCGCGGCGTCGGCCAGCCATGCGCGGAGGCCGAAGGCCGGCACGCGGGTCGCGCCGCGGGTCAGGAGCACGGGCGCACCCGGAGGCGCCTCCAGGACGAACCCCTGACGCGCGAGCAGCACGGCCACGGCGGCGCCGACGGCGAACTGCGCGAGAGGCTCGACCGGCGGCTCGCCGCCGATTGACCGGGCCAGCTCGCGCCCCCGGGCCACCCAGTCGAGACCGGCGAGCGCGGACGGCGTCACCCCGCGCAGCTCGTGGCCGTGCTCCTCGAGGAAGGCGATCCACCGCGGCAGCAGGACCGCCTGCCCGACTTCCTCCCAGCTCACCGGCCGCAGCGCGCCCGCCTTGCCCTTGGTGAGGGTCGCGAAGAGAAGGCCTTCCAGCGCCGGCACCGACTCGAGCAGCGACAGGGCGGGCGGGTCCGAAGGCGGGCCCGGCTCGGGGGGGACCTGGCCCAGGGCGGCCAGCCGGTCGCGCAGGCTCGGGTGGGTGTCGTACGGGTTCGCCTTCCCCTCCTGCATCTCCGCTTCGGTGGCGCGGGCCAGGTCCGACGCGATCCGGGGCTCGTCGCAGAAGCGCGCGAACCCCGCGACCACCGGCGGGAGGAATCCCGCCTCGAGGACGGGGCCGACCTCGCTCGTCCAGTAGGCCGGGAAGGCGAGCGCGGCGCGATGAGTGGCGACCAGGCCCCGGGCCAGCGCGGCGGGCCCGGCGAGGCGGGCGGCGAGGACGTCGGCCTCGCGCTCCTGATGGCGCGAGACGGCGTGGGTCACGCGGAAGAACAGGCGGGCGTACCATTCGAAGGGCTTCATGAGGAGCCCGCTGTGGCGGGCCAGGCCCACGACGGTGCGGATCAGCGCCTCGCGCGTCTTGTAGATCCAGGGCCCCAGCTTCACGTCGCCGCCGTGGTAGTGGCCGAACTCGTGGGCGATCACCGCGCGCAGCTCGGAGACCTTCAGGGCCTGGAGCAGCGTGAGGCCCACGCCCATGATCCGGCGGCTGCCGATGCCCATGACGCCGCCGCGCTGGGCCACCCAGGCGTTGGCGTCGGGGACGAGGTAGACCTCGGCGGGCATGGCCTGATCGAGCGCCCGCGCCGTCTGCGCGATCTCGGCGAGCAGCCGCGGGTGACGGTCCGGGGTCAGCGCGGGACCGGGCGGAGTGAAGCGATCCGGCCGCGGCGCGGTCGCCCTCACGATGATGAACGCGCCGATCAGGCAGAACAGGGCCAGCCGGAAATCGATGCGACTGAGGTATCGGACCTCGGCGTAGGGCACCCAGACGAGGAACAGCGCGATGGACAAGGCCAGCGCGTAGAAGCCGACCATCAGCCCGACGGCGATGAGGGCGCGCCAGGTCAGCGAGCGGGCCTGGGTCATCCGGCCGATTCTAGGCCAGGCCTGGGCCATAATCGGGTTCGCCTCACGTCGAGCCGCCCGTTCCCGCTCCGGGAGTCCGATGCACCTCGAGGGCCAGGTCACCATCCAGGCGCCGCGCGATCGGGTGTGGCGGTTCCTGACCGATCCCGAGAAGGTCAGCGCCTGCGCGCCCGGCCTCGAGTCGCTGGAGATCCTGGACACCGGCCGCCGCTTCCGCGCCGTGGCCTCCGTGGGCTTCGGATCCGTGAAGGCCACGTTCGTCTCCGACGCGGAATGGCTGGACCTCGAGGAGCCTACGCGCGCCCGCATGAAGGTCCACGGGACGGCACCCGGCAGCGCGGCCGACGTGATGAGCGAGATGCGGCTGGAGGACGGGCCGGACCGGACCACCGCCATGCGCTGGACGGCGGAGATCTCGGTGATGGGCACCATCGCCAGCATCGCCGCCCGGTTGATGGGCAGCGTGGCCAAGCGGCTCACGGACGCCTTCTTCGACTCCGTCCGCCGGCGCATCGAGACCGAGCGCGAGTTCCGGTTCGGGCCCGTGCCCCTCGAGGAGGCGGAGGGGAAGGTCCTGGGCCACAACGTCACCGGCCTCGACGGAAGGCCGGCCCTGCGCAAGGGGAGGCCGCTCTCGGCCACGGACGTCGCCCGCCTGCGCGAGCTGGGCCGCACCGCCGTCTACGTCGCGCAGCCGGGGACGGACGACGTGGGCGAGGACGCGGCGGCACGGCGGGTGGGCGAGGGCCTGAAGGGCCCCGGCCTCCGTTTGAGCGGCACCGCTTCCGGCCGCGTGAACCTGCAGGCGGAGTCGCTCGGCGTGCTGCGCGTGGACGTGGCGCGGCTGGTCCGGGTCAACGAGAAGGACGGGGTGACGGTGGCGACGCTGGCCGCGGACACGGTCGTGCGGCCGGGACAGGTCGTGGCCACGGTCAAGATCATTCCCTTCGCCGTGCCGGCGGCGGCGGTGCGCGCGGCCGAGCAGGTCGCGGCGGAGGGCCCGCCCGTGCTGCGCCTGGACGTCCTCGCCCCGCGCACCGTCGGGCTCGTCCTCCTGGGCGCGCCCGCCGCGCACGAGCGCCTGCGCCGCGACTTTGAGCCGCCCCTGCGCGCACGGGTCGAGGCCTTCGGCTCCGTCCTCGGGCCTGTCGACGTCGTCGCCCTCGAGGACGCGGAGGACGAAGCGACCCTGGCCGAGGCCCTGGACCGGCAGGCCTCCCAGGGCCGCGTGGGGTTGATCCTCCTTGCCGGCGAGACGGCGGTGGTGGACCGCAACGACCTCGCCCCCCGCGCCATCGAGCGCGCGGGAGGCGAAGTGGCGTGCTTCGGAGCCCCCGTGGATCCGGGCAACCTCCTCCTCGTCGCCTACCTGGGCCCCGTCCCGATCCTGGGGGCGCCCGGATGCGCGCGCAGCCGGAAGGTCAACGTGGTCGACTGGGTGCTGCCCCGTCTCCTGGCCGGAGAGCGGATGGGCCGGCCCGAGATCGTGGCCCTGGGCCACGGAGGGCTGCTCGAGGACGTGCCCGAGCGGCCGATGCCGCGCAGCGACCTGGGCTAGGCCGCTTCGTTGACAACGCGCAACGGCTCGGCCGATACTCGCGGCCCGACCGCGTTCCGGCGTCGAGGCCTGCTTTGACCGTGAGGTCCGCACTTCGCCGTGACTCCCTGCCGCTCCTGGGTCCCCCTGTGCCTTCCCAACCGAGGGAGGAATCCTCATGAGCACCCCGTTTCCATCTCCGTGAACGGCACCGCCCAGGCACACGAGGTCGAGCCGCGGCTGCTGCTCGTGCACTTCCTGCGGGAGACGGCCGGGCTGACCGGGACCAACGTGGGCTGCGACACCAGCCAGTGCGGGGCCTGCACGGTCCTCATGGACGGCCGCGCGGTCAAGTCGTGCACCGTGCTCGCCGTCCAGGCCGACGGCTCCGAGGTCACGACCATCGAGGGCCTGGCCCGTGACGGCAAGCTCCATCCGATGCAGGAGGCCTTCTGGGAGAAGCACGGCCTGCAGTGCGGCTTCTGCACGCCGGGCATGAGGACGCACCTGGCCACGGTCATGGCGCGGCGGGCCCTCGCCCTCGCCGTGGAACGGGCGCGCGGGTAGCCGCGGGCGCTTGAGCTTCGCCACCATCGACGAGCTGCAGCACGCACTGCGCGCCGAGCGCTACTTCGCGCACCGCGGCCTGGCCACCTCGATCTTCCTCGCCTTGCGGCTGGGCCGGCCCCTCTTCCTCGAGGGCGAGGCCGGCGTCGGCAAGACGGAGGTGGCCAAGGTGCTGGCCCGGGCCCTGGGCACGCGCCTCATCCGCCTCCAGTGCTACGAAGGGCTCGACGCCCACCACGCGCTCTACGACTGGAGCTACACGCGCCAGATGATGCACATCCGCCTCCTGGAGGCGCGAGGGGAGCGCCCGACGGAGGCCGAGCTGTTCGGCCGCGACTTCCTCCTCCGCCGCCCGCTGCTGGAGGCGATCGAGGACAGCGCGGAGCGGCCGCCCGTGCTGCTGGTGGACGAGATCGACCGCAGCGACGAGGAGTTCGAGGCCTTCCTGCTCGAGGTCCTCTCCGACTTCCAGGTGACCATCCCCGAGATCGGGACCATCAAGGCCGCGCGCCCGCCGGTGGTGGTGGTGACCTCGAACCGCACGCGGGAGGTGCACGACGCCCTCAAGCGCCGCTGCCTCTACTTCTGGATCGACTACCCGACCTTCGACGCCGAGCTGGAGATCGTGCGGACCAAGGTGCCGGAGGCGCCCGCGCAACTGGCCCGGCAGGTGGCGGCTTTCGTCCAGGAGCTGCGCCGCGTCGAGCTCTACAAGGTCCCGGGAATCGCGGAGACCCTCGACTGGACGGCGGCCCTGGTCGCGCTCGACCGCGCCGCCCTCGACCCTGCCGTGGTGGACGACACGCTGGGCATCATCCTCAAGTACCAGGACGACGTGGCCAAGGTGAAGGGCGAGACGGCCAAGGCCATCGTCGAGCGCGTGCAGGCCTCGGGGTGACGGAGCCGGTGGAGCAAGGCTCGGGTCACCTCCTTCACAACCTCCTGCTCTTCGGCCGCCTGCTGCGCGGGCTGGGCCTGGACGTCAACCCCGGCCGCATGATGGACCTGGTGAGCGCGCTCGGCCACATCGAGATCGGCCGCAAGGGCGACTTCTACCACGCGGTGCGCAGCCTGCTCGTGCACCGGAGGGACGACCTGGCTCTCTTCGACACCGCGTTCGAGACGTTCTGGCGCAAGCCGCGCGCGGGGTGGACCACGCTCGATCTCCAGGCGCTGGGGGAGCGGAGGCGGCCAAGGCGGCCGACACTTGCGCCGCCGCTGCCCGCGGCGGCGCGGGCCGCAAACGATGCCCCTGCAGACGACGGTCCTCCCATCGTGGCCGCCACCCTCACCTACAGCGCGCGCGAGGCGCTCCGGCACAAGGACTTCGCGGAGCTGACGGCGGAGGAGCTCGAAGAGGTCCGCCGCGTGATCGCCCAGATGGCCTGGAGCCCGGGGCGCCGGCGCACGCGCCGGTGGCGCCCGGGCGCGGGCCCCGCCGCCGACCTGAGGCGCACGCTGCGCCGTAGCTTCCGCCACGGCGGCGAGGTCCTGCACTGGGAGCGCCTGGAGCCGCGCTTCCGCCCGCGCCCCCTCGTCATCCTGGCCGACATCAGCGGGTCCATGGAGCGCTACACGCGGATCCTCCTCCTCTTCGCGCACACGCTGGCCGAGGGGCTGGAGCGCGGCGTGGAGGCGTTCCTCTTCGGGACGCGGCTCACCCGCATCACCCGCCAGATCCGCGGGCGCGACCTGGACGCCGCCCTGGCCGAGACCGCGCGCGCCGTGCCCGACTGGTCGGGCGGCACGCGCATCGGGGAGGCGCTGCGGGAGTTCAACCTGCGCTGGGCGCGGCGCGTCCTGCGCAGCGGCGCGGTCGTCCTCCTCATCAGCGACGGCTGGGATTGCGGCGACCCGGAGATGCTGCGCCGCGAGGTGGCGCGCCTGCAGCGGACCTGCCACCGCCTCATCTGGCTCAATCCCCTGCTGGGGTCGCCCGACTACGAGCCGCTCACGCGCGGGATGACGACGGCCCTGCCCTTCACGGACGACTTCCTGCCCGTGCACGACCTCGCCAGCCTCGAGCAGCTCGCGACGCGGCTCCAGACCCTGGGCTCGGCGAGGCCTTCGCGGCCGCAGCGCGTGGACCGGCCGGCCTGAGGAGGATCCGCCATGCGCGACGTGCTCGCCGACATCGACCGCTGGCAGGCGGAAGGCCGTCCGGTGGCGCTGGCGACGGTGGTGGAGACCTGGGGCTCGGCCCCGCGCCGCGTGGGCGCCAAGATGGCGCTCACCGCCGATCAGCGCATGGCGGGCTCGGTGAGCGGCGGCTGCGTGGAGGCGGCGGTCATCGAGGCCGGGGGCGAGGTCTTGAAGTCCCGGCGGCCGCGTCTCCTGCACTTCGGAGTGGCCGACGAGACGGCGTGGGCGGTGGGCCTCTCCTGCGGCGGCACGATCGAGGTGTTCGTCGAGCCGGTCGACCTCGGGTTCCACGAGGCCGTGCGGGCCGAGATCACGGGCGAGCGGCCGGCGGCGGTCGTGACCGTGCTGCGCGGGCCGGAGGCGTTCCTCGGCGGCAAGCTGCTCCTGGGCGCGTCGGGTCACGTGCGGGGGACGATCGGCGGCGGCCTGGACGAGCCGGCGGTCGCGGCCGGACGCTCGGCGCTGGCCCAGGGGCGATCGCAGCGCGTGGCGCTGCCCGCCGCCCTTGGCGCGGAGGTCTTCGTCGACGTGCTGCGGGCCACGCCCCTGCTCGTCATCGTCGGGGGCGTCCACATCGCGATCGCGCTCACCTCGGTCGCGAAGGCCCTGGGCTACCGCACGATCGTGGTGGATCCGCGCGAGCCCTTCGGCAGCGCCGAGCGCTTTCCCCACGCCGACCGCGTCCTCCACGGATGGCCGGGCGAGGTCCTGGACCAGGTCGGCCTCACCTCCGACTCCGCGGTGGCGGTGCTGACGCACGACCCCAAGCTGGACGATCCCGCGCTGCGGGCGGCGCTGCCGAGCCCGGCCTTCTACGTGGGCGCGCTCGGGAGCAAGGCCACGCAGGCGCGGCGGCGGCAGCGGCTTCTGGAGGCGGGGCTGACCGAAGAAGCGCTCGGGCGGCTGAAGGCCCCCATCGGCCTCGACCTCGGCGGGCGCTCGCCGGAGGAGATCGCGCTGTCGGTGATGGCGCAAATCGTGGCCGTGCGCAACGGCCGGCCAGGGTAGTTGACGCCGTCAACTTGTTCCGGAACAAGTCGGCGGCGGCCCGCGCGGCGCCGGAAGCGGATGGTTGAGGATTCGTCCTTGCGGACGGGCGGGAGGGGGACGGAGGAGAAGAGGCAGGCAGGTGGGACGGGAACGCCGCGCGGGCCCGGCATCTTGCGAGTGGACCGGACGTCAGGGACCGAGGTCACCCAGTGCGAGAAGGCCGGGCACGAACGCGCTCTCGTGCACGCTCAAATCGCGGCCCTTGAAGTCGCGGACGCCGGCAAGACGGACGCAATGCACACGGGCGGGGGCGAAGAGCCGCGAGGGCGTCCAGACCGCTACGCGTCCGTCCAGGCTCGTCCAGACGTCTCCCGGCACGTCGCCCTCCTCGTCCAGTACGAGGAACGTGTCCGGCGAGACGCTGTGCCGGTCCACGGGTCGCGAGAAGCAGGCGATCACGGGGGCGTCGCGGAAGACGCCGCGCGCGCCGTCCGGAGGGTCGACGCGCACGACGCAGGAGGCGAACCCATCGGGCACCGCCGGCCACACGGTACCCGGGACACGGAGCCCTCGCGCGGAGGCGTCCGCCGTCGAGAGACGGGCGGCGGGCTCGCTCACCGCTCCACCCACTTCTTTCCCCGACAGAACATGACGCGCACGCGCGCCGTGCCCGGAGTCACGCGCACCGCGGCCTGGGCCGCGTCGCCCGCGAGGTAGAACGTGCCCGGAGTGGCCGTCCCCATCGGCGAGAACGAGAGCATGTTCGAGCGTCCGAAGCGGATGGGATCGGCGGGGTCGAGGATGCCGGAGTCGGGAGGGATGGCGGGCACGCCGGGATTGATGGCGACGCGCACACCGGCCAGTCCGGCGGCAAGCGGGACGGGCGGGGCGATGCGGCGATCGCGGCCGGTCGCGATGTCCGCGCTGAGCACGCCGTTGCCGTTGCCGTCGATGTACGTGCTGTAGGACGGGCCGGAGACGCCGGTCTCGAAACGGATGGCCGTCTCGACGTTGCGGCGCACCGCGATCGACTGCGCCTCGCGGAACCGGCCGCGGAAGGTCTGGGCCGCGCCCATGAGCTGGGCCTCCTGCGAGTAGGCGCGCAGCCCCGGTATGAGGAAGGAGGCCGCGACCAGGAGCAAGGCGAGGACCAGGACGACCTCGAGGAGGGTGTGACCACGCTCGTTCATCGCCGCCTCCAGACGATGGGAATGCGCGGGGGCGGCGGACGTCCGAGCCGCCCCCGTCGCATCTACTTGCTGGCCGCCGACTTGGCGCTCTCGGCGCCGGTGGTGAGGTAGGCCTGGATCTTGGCCAGGTTCTTCTCGCCGATGCCCTGCACGTTCATCAGCTCGGAGACGTTCTTGAACCCGCCCGACTTCTGGCGGTAGTCCACGATGCGGGCGGCGAGCTTCTCCCCCACGCCGGGCAGGACGGTGAGCTGCTGCGCGGTCGCGGTGTTGATGTTGACCTTGCCCGTCGGAGCGGGCTTGCCGGCGGCGACGGCGAGGCCGGTGGAGGCGACGAGGGCGAGGGCGAGGGCCAGGCCCAGGGACACGATGCGCTGGAACTTCATGCGTTCTCCTTCTTTCATTCATGAGCGGCGCGCCCGTGGTACGGGCGCGCCGGAAGTGAAACGTCGTCGAACGGCGGTTGCGGATTGCTCGTCGAACGGCCGGTGATGCGTCCGGTCCGAGATGGCCTCGCGGACCTCTCCTCAGTGCTCCGCACCTCCTTTCGAAGTTGCCGGCGCGGGCCCGACTCTCCCTTCGGTACCCGCGCCGGTCCGCCGCACACGCCCGCCGACAAAGGCAACGCCGGTGCCAGCGGGACGCGCGCCGCGCAAGGGCGCGGGGGTCAGCGTCTTGAGAGGAAATCGGGGCCGGGGCTCGGTGCCGCGCGGCGACAACGCGGCTTGTCACCGCGACCGGGCGCAGGGCGGAAGTCCAGTGGCCTCAGCCGGACAGCGGGTGTCAGCGCGGTTTGACGCCGGTGCCCCGCTGGCTCATCAGGTCCTTCAGCGCCGGAGAGAGAAGTCAGTGCCGCTTGGCACCATCGGACTCCGGGGCTAGAGTCGCCTCCCATGCGTGTGCGTTCCGGCCTCGCGATCGCCCTCGTCATCGCGGCCCTGGCCGATGGCTGTGGACGTCGCGCGACCCCGACGCCGGGAGGGACGGCCGAGCCCGTCCCCCCCGCGACCGCTCCGCCCTCCTCGATCTCGACCGGCTCGTCTCCCGCCCCCGTCCTCACCCGTGACCTCCAGGAGATCGTCGACCGTTTCCGCAAGATCGTCGTGCTCGTCGAGGATCAGGCCGACCTGGATCCGAAGTCGCGGGAGCAGGCCACCACGGTGGGCCGGCTGCTCTTCCAGGAGAACCACCAGGCGCTGGTCGCCCTCACGGCCCGACTGCGGGCCAGCCCGACCGCCGCCGCCGATTTCCTTAAGGACCTCGAAGGGAGCGTCGAGCTCCACGACGCGGACAAGCTGGCCTTTCGCGACCTGGTCGAGGACCTGCTCGTCTCCGCGCGCGAGGGCAGGCCGGCGGGCGCCTCCGCCCTGGCCGGCCTGCGCGCGCGCCTCGAGGAGGACGACGCCGCGCTAAGGCAGATCGAGAAGCTCTACGAGAAGGAGCTGGAGAAGGTCTTCGGCCGCTTCGAGACGCGTGGGATGGCCGTGCGGCGGGAGGCCTGGGAGAGCTACGTCGCCTTCCTGAAGACGCGCCTCAGCGCGCGCGCGGTCATCGGCGAGTTCGCGATCGACACCCAGGTCCTGGCCCGCCCGCGCGCGGAGGCCCCCGGGGCGGCGGCACCACTGGAGATCGTGGGCGAGCGCCTGCCGCTGCAGAGCCTCGTCCTCACCTTCGACGACGGGCCCCACCCCCGGCACACCGAGCGCATCCTCGAGATCCTGACCAGGTTCGGGGTGAAGGCCGTCTTCTTCGAAGTCGGGCAGAACCTGGGCGTCCTCAAGGACGGCAGGGTGGTCCCGCTCGGCCATTCCGCGGAGGCGAGCCGCCGCCTGCTCCAGGCCGGCTACGCGCTGGCCAACCACTCGTACACGCACGCGTTCCTGCCCAAGCTCTCCGACGAGGAGATCGCCCGGGAGATCGAGCTGACCAACCGCATGCTGCGCGACGTCGACGACACGCAGTCGATCCTCTTCCGCGCGCCGTACGGTGCACGCAACGCCAAGGTGATGGCGGCGGTGCAGGCGCACGGCATGCGGTCGATCCTGTGGAACATCGACTCGCGCGATTGGGCCGATCCGGTGCCCACCTCCATTGCCAACCGCGCCATCGCCGCCGTCGAGGCCGAGCATCGCGGGATCATCCTCTTCCACGACATCCAGGCGCGCACGGTGGAGGCCCTGCCCCTCGTCCTGGAGACGCTCCAGGCCCGCGGCTACAAGTTCCTGGCCTGGAACGGGTCCGACTTCGTCCCCGATTCTGCGCCTTCCGCGCGGGGCGAGACCGCCGCGCCCGTCCCGACCGTGGGCACCGGCGCGCGAAGCTTCTACCGAGAGAGCTGGGCGGTCGTGATCGGCATCGACGCCTACAAGAACTGGCCCAGGCTCTCCTACGCCGCCAACGACGCCCGCGCGGTCCAGGACATCCTGGTCCGGCGGTACCACTTCAAGCCCGAGAACGTGACGCTCCTCCTCAACGACGAGGCCACGCGCGAGCGGATCCTGTCCATCCTCGGCGACCAGCTCGCGGACGGCGCGAAGGTGAAGAAGGACGATCGCGTCTTCGTGTTCTTCGCCGGCCACGGTGCCACTCGCCGCCTTCCCAGCGGCCGCGCCCTCGGCTACATCATCCCGGTGGAGGCCGACGCGACCAACTTCCAGAGCCAGGCCATCTCGATGACGAACTTCCAGGACATCTCCGAGGCCATCCCCGCCAAGCACGTGCTCTTCGTGACCGATGCCTGCTACAGCGGCGTGGCCCTCACGCGGGGCGGCGGCCGGCCCGGCGGCCAGAACTACCTCGAAGAGGTGACGCGGCGGACGGTGCGCCAGATGCTCACCGCGGGCGGGGCGGACGAAGAGGTGGCCGACAATGGCCCGAACGGCCACTCCATCTTCACCTGGGCCCTCACCCAGGGCCTGGACGGCCGCGCCGACCTCAACGGCGACGGCTTCATCACCGGCTCGGAGCTGGCGACCTACGTCGCGCCCACGGTCTCGTCGCTCTCCAAGCAGACGCCCGCCTTCGGGAACCTCGTGGGCAGCGAGGGCGGCGATTTCGTGTTCGAGCTCAAGCACGACGACGAGTTCCTGAGCGAGGTCTCCGACCAGCTCGACGAGGAAGCCATCCGCCTCAACGCCGAGCTCGACCGCATCAAGGCCCAGATCGCGGAGAAGCGCGAGCGGAACCTCGCACTGCAGAAGCAGGTCTCCGCCGCGCGGACTCAGCTCGCCGGCGGTACCGGTTCGGAGTCGCCGGCGGCGGCACCGGCCACCGAGGCCGGCCACATCGATCGCGGCACCGCGCTGTTCCGCGAGAAGAAGTACACCGAGTCGCTCGACGAGTTCCGGCAAGCGGCGAAGCTGAGCCCGTCGAGCGCGCTCGCCGCCAACAACGTCGGCTTCACCTACTACAAGCTCGAGCGCTTCGAGGAGGCCGCCGCCTGGTTCGAGAAGACGATCGCCCTCG
>JBGPBV010000106.1:0-24843 GCA_041481445.1 Vicinamibacteria bacterium | reverse complement strand
GGCGGAGATCTCGGCCAGGAACTCGCGCTCCGCGTCGGGCTCGCGTCCCAACCGGGCGAGGCAGTCGGCCATGCGGGCGTGGAGGCCGAAGACGACGGACTCCTTCTGCAGGCGGTTGGCCTCGTCCGCCCGCCGCAAGGCAGCCAGCGCCTCCTCGTAGCGGCCCGCCCGCTGCGCCACCACGCCCAGCACGAAGGCGCTCATGACCCGACGCGGGTCGGCCTCGAGGCTGCGCCGCGCGAGAAGGGCGGCACGGTCGAGCTCGTTCGCGTCGAGCGCCAGCTCCGCCATCATCTCGTAGGCCTTGCCGGGCTCGCGCCCCGCCGCCAGCTCCAGGTGCTTGAGGGCGGTGTCGCGACGGCCGTCGAGGGCGAGGATCCGGGCCAGGGCGAGGTGGGGCTCGGGACTGGTGGGATCGAGGGCGATCGCGCGGTCGAACGCCTCCGTCGCCTCCTTCTTGCGGTCGAGCTCGACCAGCGTCGCCCCCAGCATCTCCCAGCCGTCGCGCATCTCGGGGTTCGCCTTCAGGACACGGCGGAACTGGTCCACCGCCGCCACTCGCTGGCCGCCCAGGCGAAGCGCCAGGCCGCGCTTGAAGTCCTCGTAGGACGCGATGTGCTCCTTGGGATCGGGGAGGGAGGCGCCCGCCGGGCGCGCCGCGGTCGAGCCGACGTAACCGAGCGCCTGCAGCTTCTCGCGGACGTCGCTCGGGACCTCCTCCGGCGCGGCCGCCCCTGCCCCCGCGCCGCGCTGCTCGAGCCAGGCGCTCATGGCCGCGGCGACGCCGCCGCGGTCGGCGACGACGTTGTGCTTCTCGCCGGCGTCGGCGGTGAGGTCGAAGAGCTCCGGCCGCGGCGCGCGAACGTAGCGGTAGCGCCCCTCGGTGGCCGCGAACAGCTCGCTCCAGCCGAGGTGGTAGCGCGGATAGAACGTCTCCGAATACGCAGGCCGGCCGGCGAACGGCGCCGGCGAGAGGGTCGCGCGCAGGGAGACCCCGTCGAGGCCGGACGCGGCCACGCCGGCCAGGTCGAGCAGCGTGGGAGCGAGGTCGGCCTGGGCGATCGTTCCCGCCACCCGCGTGCCGGCACGGATCGCGCCCGGCAACCGCAGGAACAGCGGGACGTGAACGGCCTCGCGATAGAGGAAGATGCCGTGCTCCTCCTCGCCGTGGTCCCCCAGGCCTTCGCCGTGGTCGGAGGTCACGACGATGATCGCGCGGTCGTAGAGCCCCTTCGACCGCAGCCCGTCCAGGAGCCGCCCCACCAGCTCGTCGGCATACGAGATCTCTCCGTCGTAGGGCAGGGCTCGCCCGCGGTACCGCTCCGGCGGCGTGTACGGCGAGTGCGGCTCGTAGAGATGGAGGAACGCGAAGAAGCGGGCACTCCCGAGAAGGCCGATCCATTTCGTGAGGGCCTCGACGCCGAGCGCGCCGTCGCGCTGCAGGGTGCCGATCGACTCCGTGCCCGTCTCCACCTGGATGGCGTCGTCGTAGAAGTCGAAGCCCTGGCCGATCCCGGTGGCCGATCGCAGCACGTACGCCGAGACGGCGGCGCCCGTGCGCCGGCCGGCGGCGTGGAAGCGCGTGGCCAGCGTCAGGTGATCGGGACCGAGGCGGAAGCCGATGTTGTCGCGAACACCGTGATGCGGAGGCAGGAGGCCGGTCAGCATCGAGGCGTGGGCGGGCAGCGTGAGGGGGCAATGGCTGTAGAGGTCGTCGAAGACGACGCCCTCCGCGGCCAGCCGATCGAGGCTCGGCGTGGAGCCGGCGGCATAGCCGTAGGCGGGCAGGTGATCGGCGCGCAGGGTGTCGATGGAGACGAGGACGACGGGCGCGTCCGGGAACGTCCCCACCGACGACGGAGAGGCCCGGCAGGAGGACAGGACGGCGCCGGCGAGGACGATCATGCGCCGGACGCGCTTCATGTCCACGGCGATCTTAGCGCGTGCGCTATCATCGCGCCCATCCAGCGCGTGCTATCATCCCGTCCCTCTCGCGCATGAAGGACCTCATCACTGCCGAGGACGTGCAATCCGTGCCGCCCGGGGGCGAGGTCTCAGCGGCCCCGGGCGCGATCGTGACCCCCTGGGCGCGCGAGATCGCGGCCTCGCGCGGCGTGCGCATCGTGCACGGCCCCGCACGCACCGACGGCCAGACGGTCGCGGTGGGGGCCGACCACGGCGGGTTCGCGCTGAAGGAAGAGATCAAGACCCACCTGACGCGCCTGGGCTACCGCTTCCACGACCTCGGCACCTTCTCCACCGAGCCCGTCGACTACCCGGACATCGCCCTGGCCGTGGCGCGCGCCGTACGCGCGGGCGACGCCCGCCTCGGCATCCTCGTCGACGGCGCCGGCCTCGGCTCGGCCATGGCCGCCAACAAGGTCCCCGGCGTGCGCGCCGCGCCCTGCACGGACGAGGCGGCCGCCCGCAACGCGCGCGAGCACAACGATGCGAACGTCCTCACCCTGGGGTCCAGGTTCGTGGATGCCACCCGCATGCGCGCGATCGTCGAGGCCTTCCTCACCACCCACTGCACCGAGGAGCGGCACGCGCGCCGGGTCGGCAAGATCAAGGCCATCGAGGAGTCGTACCTGAAGGAGCCGCGTCGTCCGTGAGCGACACCTTCCTCGTCGACCGCATCGTCCGCGCCGTCCTCGCCCAGCTGGGGACGGCGGAGGAGCCGCCCTGCGCCTGCCACTCCGCGCCGGGAGGGTGCTGTCCGGACCGGATGGGCCGCCTGGTCGGCCACGGCGCGGCCCGCTTCGGCCTCCAGGCGGGCACGAACCTGTACTCGCGCGAGATCGCGCGGACCATCGACCACACCCTGCTCAAGCCCGAAGCCACCCGCGACCAGATCGAGCGTCTCTGCGCGGAGGCGCGCGAGCACGGCTTCGCGACCGTCTGCGTGAACCCGACCTGGGTCCCCCTCTGCGCGGAGAAGCTCCGCGGCTCGGAGACGCGCGTCTGCACCGTGGTCGGCTTTCCCCTGGGCGCGACCTTCCCGGAGGTGAAGGCCTTCGAGGCCGCGCGCACGGTGGCGGAGGGGGCCTGCGAGGTGGACATGGTCCTCAACCTCGGCGCCCTCAAGTCCGGCGACTTCCGGCTCTGCGAGAGGGACGTGGCCGCGGTGGTGGAGGCCAGCCACCGGGGCGGGGCCATCGTGAAGGTGATCATCGAGGCCGCGCTCTTGACCGACGACGAGAAGGTGGAGGCCTGCGTGGTGTCCAGGGCGGCGGGCGCGGAGTTCGTGAAGACCTCGACCGGCTTCGGCCCGGGCGGGGCCACCGCCGCCGACGTCGCCCTCATGCGGCGCGTCGTCGGCCCCGACATGGGCGTGAAGGCGGCCGGCGGCGTGCGCGACCTCAAGTCCGCGCAGGCCATGCTGGAGGCGGGGGCCGACCGCATCGGGGCCAGCGTCGGCGTCAAGATCGTCCAGGAGAGCCGCGGGGCCACGGTGGCGGCCGGCCCCTCGGGATACTAGAGACTGCACGCCGCCGACGTCGGCCCCGTCCCCGCGGAGGCACGCACCCAGCCGGCCCTCGACCTCTTCCTGATCTTCGTCGGCGCCAACATCGTCGCCACCACGCTGGTGACGGGCGCGAGCCTGCAGCCCGCCTTCTCGCTCCCCGAGGCCCTCGGGCTCATCGCCCTCGGCACCGTGGCCGGCTCCGCGCTGGTCGCCGTGCTCGCCCCCATTGGCCCACGGCTGGGAGTGCCGTCGGTGGTCGCCCTCCGGGCCGCCGTCGGCTTCCGCGGGGCGGCCGCCCTCGCCCTCCTCCTGTACGTCACGAACTTCGCCTGGATCGCCGTCAACAACGTGATCGCGGCCTCCGCCTGCGCGCGGGTCTGGGGCGGGCCGGCCAGCGAGAAGGCCTGGGCCGTCGCCCTCGGCCTGCTCGCGGCCGCGGTGGTGGCCGCCGGTCCGCGGGCGGTGGGCCACGCCGACCGCTTCGCGGTGCCGCTCATGGCCGTGACCGGAGTCGTGTTCGTGTGGCGCGCGGCCGCCCTCCCTCCCGAGGTCTGGCGCGCTCCCGGCACGCACGCGATGTCCTGGTGGCGCGGACTGGACGTGGTCATCGCCTACCAGGTCTCCTGGATCCTCATGTTCGCGGACTACTCGCGCTACACCGCCTCCGCGCGGCGGGGCGTGGTCGCGGTGTTCCTGGGCCTCGCCCTCTCCAGCCTCTGGTTCATGCCGCTGGGGGCGGTGGCCGGCCGCGCCGCGGGCGGCGTCGACCCCGGCGCGATGGTCGACGCCCTCCACCTCGGCGTCGCGGGCGCGGTGCTGGTCACGCTCGGGACCCTCACCACGAACTTCGTGAACATCTACCTGTCCGCGCTGGCCTGGAAGAGCCTCGTTCCCCGGGCCTCCGATTCCGCGTCCATCTGGTCGATCGGCCTGATCGGGGCCGCCCTCTCTCTCCTGTCCCGCTCCTGGCTCGACCGCTACGCGGACCTGATGATCGTGCTGGGCGCGCTGCTCGTGCCCGTCGGGGGCATCCTGATCGCGCGCTTCCTGGTGGACGGCGAAACGGTCAGCGTGGCCGCCCTGTACGAACGGCGCGGGCCGTACGCCTCCCTTCGGTTCGCCTGGGCGGCGGTGGCGTGGGCCCTGGGCGTGGCCACGTACTTCGCGGCGGAGCCGATCGGGGGGACGCTGCCCGCGCTGGCGGCGGCGGGGCTCGCCTACCGCGGGCTGATGACGCGGGCCAGGTAGCTCTGGGCGGTCTGCCGCGGGTCGAGGCCGACCACGCGCGCGTATTCCTGCACGAACCCGCGGAGGTAGACGGGGGCGGGGAGCACGTCCAGGCGCTCCGACTCGATGTATTCGAGGAAGCGCACCCCCACCTTGCTGGCGGCGGCGATTTCGCGCAGCGGGATGCCCCGCGACTCGCGGAACCGCTTGAGGTCCGGCCCCGTCACCGGATCGGGCAGCACCACCGTGGGCACGCGGGCGGCCGGCTCCACGGGGGCGGCCACCGGGGAGGCGGCCAGGGCCGGCGACGGGGACAGGCCCAGGGACAGGTCGTACTCGTGGCGCCGCCCGGGGTCGCGCAGCACGGCGTGGGCGGCCTCGATGCGCGCGCGCGCCTGCTGCCGCTCCTCCGCGTCGAGCAGCGAGTAGGTGGCCAGGGCCTCCTCGTCGTAGAGCCCGGCGGCGTGGCGATAGGCGCGCTCGACCTGCTCCGGGGTGGCGCGCGGACCGATGCCGAGGACGGCGTAGTGCGTCTCGACGGGCACGCTCACCGCCTCACAAGGCCAGGGCCATCGACTCGCCCTCGATCAGGCTGCGGGCGATGTGGCGTATCTCCTGGGCGGGGGGGCCGTCGGGGTCCCGGGCCGCGAAGAGCTGGCGCTGGCGCACCGCCCGCCAGACGTCGTCGTGGTAGTGCACGTACCCGGCGTAGCTGGCGCGCACGCCGAGGTGGCGGGCGCAGGCGGTGACGAGCTGGTGCCCGACCGCGATGTCCGCGTTCGAGCGGACCTGGTTGACCACGAAGCGGGGATGGAACTCCGCCATCTCGCGGCGCAGGCGGGCAATGGCGGACGGGTCCTCGCGCTCGACCGCGGCCAGGAGATCGAGGGGGTTGCGGATCCCGTACGCGTTCTTCTGGTCGAGGGCACTGTCGATGATGTCGCGCACGGCCGCGGTGGGAGCGGCGCCGCGGAGGCGGCGATAGAGGGCGCTCTTGATGAAGCGATAGCCGTTCTCGATCGAGGTCGGCTCCGGGATCACGGCCAGCAGCGAGACGTCGGAGATGAGGAAGAAGTCGATGATGTTGTTGGCGGTGCCCGCGCCGAGGTCGAGGATGACGATGTCGACCTCCAGGGAGCGCAGCTTGTTGAGGACGCGCACCTTCTGCTGGTAGTTGATGTTGGCGGCGCTGAGCACGTCGGAGGCGCCGCTGATGAGGCGCAGGCGCGGGAACGGGGTGTCCACCATGACGTCTTCGATGCGCTCCACGCGGCGCAGGATGAAGTCGCCGAGCGTGCGCGCGGGCCCGGGGATGCCGAGGCAGGTGTGGAGGTTCGCGCCCCCGAGGTCGGCGTCGACCAGGACCACGCGCTTGCCCAGGCGCGCGAGCTGCCAGCCCAGGGAGGCGGCGAGCAGCGATTTCCCGATGCCGCCCTTGCCTCCCCCGATCGACCAGATCTGGCGCCGCGCCGGGCGCGGCAGCGCGAGGGCGAGGGCCCCGCTCAACGGAAGGTCACGCTTCCGAGCACCGCGTCCAGCAGGGCCCGGGTCTGGGCCGACTTCTTCCACAGCGGCAAGGGCGCGTACGTGATCGCGCACAGCGAGGAGCCGTTCCCGACGATGGTCACGTTGCGCTGCCGCCACTCGCGGGCGCCGAGGATCGGCTTGTCGTACGTCACCACGAACGCGGAATCGAGCGCTTGACGGCCCTCGATGACGCCGCCCACGTAGTCGTACTCGTACTCGACGACGGGGAACATGTCCATGGCGGGGGCGAGCCGCTCGAGCATGCAGATGCCGTGGAGGCTGTCGTAACCGTTCTCGCCGTCGTGGTAGAGGAAGCGCACCACCACGCCGTCCCCGCTCGCGTTGACCGTCTCCGGGCTCTCGGCCGGCGTCTCGATCTTCCAGCCTTCCGGCGTCCGGAACGCCATGCCGCCCGACGGATGGCGATGCTCGGCCGGCAAGGGCGGCGGCGGGACGCGCTTGGCGGCGTGGCCGGGCGTGGGAGCGATCGCGAGAAGGGCGAGACCGACGACGGCGGCGCGACCTCCGCCCCACCGGCGGGAGGGCTCCCTGGCGATGTCGGCCGGGCCGTGCATTTCGGTAGTTTGGGGGAAGAGTAGCCGAACTCGCCCTGGCGGGCAAATGGGAGCCGGCGCCTCACGGGTTACCTCAGCGGCGGGGGTCCGGACTCCTCCCTGGCGGCGCTCCGCCGGGCGACCAGGACGGCCTCCAGGACGCCGGCCGCCACCGCGCGCCCCTTGTCGGAGAGCCAGGCCGGGTCCACGGGCGCGCGCGGGTCGATGTCGCCGACCTTGACGCGGGCGGCGACGTGAACGCCGTCGGCGAGCAGGCCACGCACCATGCCCGCGATCCCGGCGAGCACGGCCGCGCCGCCGACGGACCCGACGGTCTGCCGCGGGGCCACGACGTCACCGATCCGCACCTGCCCATGGAACACCCCGTCGCGCGGCGCGCGCAGGACGCGCGCGTCGGTGTGGCCGAGCACGGGTGCCGGGATCCCGCTGTCCGGCTCCGGCGAGCCGGACCACAGGACCCGGCCGAGGTTGGGGCCGCGCTGCGTCTCCACGACCGCGTGGGCGTCCACCCCCGCCGTGAACCCCGGACCGAGGCCGATCACGAGCGGAGCGTCCGCGCGCGTGGTCACGCTGCGCGCCTTCGTCATGCGCGCGTCGACGAGCACGTGCGGCCGGAGCCGGGCCAGCGCCGTGCCTTCGGGATCCACCGCCACCGCCACGTGCGCGGGGGTGGCGGCCAGCAGCGCCAGCGGCACCAGGCGGCCGCGGACGCCCTCCACCACGACCTCGCCCGTGAACACGGCCTCCGCGAACGCGACCCGCCGCCGCACGGCCATCGGCTGGGCGCGCTCGAGGACGATCACCGGGAATCCGGACAGGAACAGGAGGCGCGCCGCCGCCGTGGCCATCTCGCCGCCGCCCCGGACGACGACGAGCGCGGGGGTGACCGGGTCTACCGCGAGGCCCTCATGCGGCCGGGGAGCTCCATCTTGAGCGAGCGGACGCCCTCCGGCGCCACGCCCCGCCGCACCGCGATCATCTCGGCGAGGATGCTCACCGCGATCTCCTCGGGGGTGACGGCGCCGATCTGGAGCCCGAGGGGGGCGTGGATGGTCGCCAGCGCCTCCGCCGAGACCCCGCGCTCCTCGAGCGCGACCGCGATGTGCACGAACTTCGGGCGGCTGGCCAGGAGGCCGAGGAACCGGAGGCCCTTGCCGAGACAGGCGTGGAGCGCGTCCTCGTCGCCCTTGTGGCCACGGGTGACCACCACCGCGTAGGTGTCGGGACCGAGCGTCATCTGCCCGGCCGCGGCCACGAAGTCGTCCACGATCACGAGGTCGGCCTCGGGGAAGCGCTCGCGGCTCGCGAACTTCACGCGGTCGTCCGCCACCTCCACCCGGAAGCCGGCGGCCTTGGCCATGCGGGCCAGGGGCTGGGCCACGTGCCCGGCCCCGAAGAGGCACAGGGTGGGCGTCCCTTCGATGGGCTCGATGAAGACCTCCATGCGCCCGCCGCAGATCAGGCCGTCTTCTCCCGCCTGGTCGGCGGTCAGCTCGTACGAAGCGACCTGCGAGCGCCGCGCGTCGATGACCTGGCGCGCGCGCCAGGTCATCTCCGCCTCCACGCAGCCCCCCCCGATGGTGCCGACGATCCGCCCGTCGGCGTAGACGACCATCTTCGCCCCCGCCTTCTGGGGGGTCGAGCCCTCGGTGGCGATGACGGTGACCAGGGCCGCCTTCTCGCCCGTCCGCGTGGCCTGGAGCGCGGCCTCGAACACGTCCTTCACGCGGATGAGGATAGCAGGCGCCCGCTCACCGTTCCACGCGCCGCCGCGGCGGCCAGGTCCGCACCGCCCCCGAGCGCGCCGAGCCCGCCGCCACCCAGTGGTACGGGGGGATGAGGCGGGCGGCCAGGCGCGCGCTCACGATCAGGGCCTCGTCGTCCTCCGCCTTGTTCAGGAAGACGCCGACCCGCGCCCGGGCCGGGACGCGGGAGGGATAGCCGTCCTTGTGCCGGAGGGCGGCGGCCAGGCAGTCCTCGTCGACGGCCTCCCCGGGCTCGACCCCGGTGGCCGCGCGCACCAGCTCGACCCGGTGCACGTGCTCGTCGTCGAGGGGCTCGCCGAGCGCGTCCAGCGCGCACATCACCACGACGACCGTGGTCGAGGATGGGATGACCGGCTCGTGCGGAGCCGGGACCTTGAGCGAGCGGCCGCGGGCGCCGTCCGCCTCCACCAGCACGAGGTCCGCGAGCACGGAGAGCGCATCCACGCGGCTGGGGGCGATCCCCTCGAGCTTGTCCGGCCGCAGGCGCCGTCCGAGCAGGGTCACGCGTCCCTCGCGCTCCAGGGCCTCGCCCACCGCGACGGCGCAGTCGCCGTCCGCCTCCACCACCACCGGGCCAGTCACCTCCTCGTCGAGCGTCCCCATGTGCGTGGTGGTGGTGACCAGGACGCGCATGCCGCAGGACCGCGCCTCCGAGGCCAGGCGGTAGAGGAGTGTGGTCTTGCCGCCCGCCCCCGCCACCGCCACCACGTCTCCGCGGCCGATGCCCAGCGCGGCGAGGATCACGGGCCGGTGTAGGCGAGCACGAACAGGCCCCCCGACATGTCGCTGGCCGCCACGAGGTTCGAGGCCGGGAAGATGTAGGCGCCCCAGACGCCGTTGAAGCCTCCGGACGGTCCCGGATAGGTGTCGTACGACCCGATGACGCGCGGCTGCTCGGGATTGCGGATGTCGAGGAGGTAGACGCCCTCGGTGTAGTGCGAGACGAGCAGGCGGTCGCCGTCGATGAGGACGTTGTGGGCGATGGCGGCCGGGTTGCCGATGAACTGCGAGACCTTGCGCGGGGACGCCGGGTTCGTGATGTCCCACCCCTCCACGGGCATGCCCGTGCGCTCGTCGGTGGTGAACAGGTAGCGGCCATCTCGGGTCAGCCAGGAGTTGTGGGTGAAGCGGCCGCCGGTGAGCCAGCGCGTGACCTCGCGGACACGGCGCGGATCGGTGTCGTCGAGGAGGGCCTCGAACCCGTCGTTGATGGCGGAGGCGAAGAGGACGGTGCCGCGGCTGTAGGAGTCGTGGATGTAGAAGTCGGTGAAGGCGCCCACCTCCGCCGGGTCCTCGGGGTTGGAGGCGACGTCGAGGATGCGCATGCCCCCCGTGCGGCCGTTGGAGCCGTTGGCGAAGAGCAGCCCGCGCTCCTGGTCGATCCAGAGGCTGTGGGCGGACCGGAACGTCTTGCTCCAGGTCTGCACCTTCCGCGGGTGGTCGGGGTCCTTCATGCTGACGATGTCGAGTCCCCATGGGGCTTCCGTGGTGACGTAGACGTACTCGCCGTAGGTCCGGACCTCGCGCCACTGGCTGTCCGGCCCCGGGATGAGGGCGACGTTGCGCGGGCGGGCGGGGTCGGTCACCTCGACGATCGACAGGCCCGTGGACAGGCCGGTGAGGGCGAAACGCCGGCCCCCGGCCGTCGTGTATCCCCAGTTCCCGGCGCCCGACAGGGCGGCGGCGGCCGTGCCGGACGGGGCCGGCTCCGCGGACTGGCCCGAGCCCGGCTGGTTGAGGGTGGCCAGCTCGAGGTGCGCGAGCAGCGTCATGTTGAGGGAGGCGGTCGTGGACGACGGAGAGGGCGAGGCCACGGTGGACGGCGCGCCGGAGCTGCCGTCGCCGCACGCGGAGAGAGTCAGGAGGAGGAGCAGCCCGGCCGGGACCGCTCCCGGCGTGAGGGCTAGCGCTTCGAGGCCGCCGCCGACGCGGTGACGCACTCGATCTCCTCGAGGAATCCCTTGACCATCACCGCCTTGATTCGCCCGGGGCGAGTGGAGCCGTACTTCTTGCGGAACGCCTTCAGGGGGATGACGGCCTTGGCCATCGACTGGTGGCCGCCGGCGGAGCCGACGTCGCCGAAGAGGCACTTCACGACCGTGCCCGCCGCCTTCTGGTAGCCGGCGTTGCGCACGGAGACGACGAGGTTGTCGCCGACCAGCCCGCTGGCCGCGGACCACTCCGCCCCCTCGAGCTGGAGGCTCAGCTCCGCCATCTGCGGGATCACGTCCTCGCGCTCCACCGTCCCCAGGTGCACGTAGGCCAGGCCGCGCGAGAGGTCGACCTCGCGCAGGGCGCGCGCGAAGGCGGTGAAGGCGCTGCGCGGCAGCTCCGGCTTCTCGATCCGGCGCAGGAGGTTCGTGTTCACGAGCGGGTAGAGGTACGCGAAGGCGAGGATGTCGGCCTTGGAGGTCTCGCGGTCGAGGAAGAGGGTGTCGCTCTTGATGCCGTAGAGGAGCGCGGTGGCCAGCCGCTGCGGGATGGCGACCTCCGCGGCCAGGCAGTACTCGGTGAGGATGGTCGAGGTCGCGCCGTAGGACGATCGGATGTCCCGGAAGCGCGCGGTATAGCCCTTCTGCTCGGGATGATGGTCGATGACGACGTCGGGGGCGTCCACCACGCCCTTGAGGACGTTCGGCTGGACGTCGAGCAGGGCCACGCGCTCGAAGCGCGAGAGGTCCTCCGGCCGGATCACCTCGAGCTCGATCTCGAGCCGGGCCAGCATGGCCACGTTCTCCGGCCGCGTCACCCCTCCGAAGGTCACGATGGGGGCGGTGGCACGGTTGCGCCGCAGCACCTGTCGCAGGGCCAGCGCGCTGGCGATGCCGTCGGGATCGGGATCCGGCTGCAGCACCAGGGCCACGTTCTCCGCCGAGCCCAGCACGTCCCGGACGGCCTGCACTCGCTCGAGCGTGCGCAGGCGCGCGATCTCCGTCTCCAGGCGGTCGCCCACCATGTCCGCCCACGAGACCTTGCGCAGGTTCTCGCGCACCAGGTGGTCCAGCTCCCCGTTGGTGGTGGTGACGAGCACCTTGACCTCGGGACGCGACGTGGAGAGCGCGTCGACGGTCTGCGCCGTCCGCTGGGGATCCTTGAAGCAGACCACGGCCACCGCGTCACGCCCGGGCACGACCGCGCGGAAGGTCTCCGGATCCCCGGGGTCGCCGTAGAACGCGGCGCCGGGGCCGCTCCAGGCCTCCCCGTTCTTCTTGCGGCCCGCCCAGCTCCAGACCTCCTCTTCGTGGAGGAAGGTCTCGGAGACCATGCGGTGGAAAAGGGAGTCGTCGGAGACGAGGAGATAGATCATTCGGTCGGGGACCCGATCGTCACCAGGGGGACGGCGGGGCTGGCCGGAGAGCTCGGAAGGAGTGCAGGGGCAGAAAGCGCCCCCACGGACCGCATATGCCCTCGATTATGCCCCCGCGAGGGGCGAAGTCAAGGGGCGTCCGAAAGCCCCAGGGCCGCGATCGCCGATGCTAAGACACTCTTGGACAAGGGCTTGGGAACGAAGCCGTCGAACAGGCCCGCCTGCTCCCCGAGGTCGGCCTCGCCGGCCAGGACGAAGAGGGGGACGTGCCGGGTCACGGGATTCGCGCGCAGGCGGTCCGCGATCTCCTCGGCCCGCAGGCGCGGCAGGACGCGGTCGAGCACCACGGCCGCGGGGACGAGGCGCACCGCGGCCTCGACCGCCTCCACGCCGTCCATCGCCTCCTCGACCGCGTAGCCGCGCTCGTCGGCCAGGCGGCGGACCTCGCGCCGCGTCTGCTCGTCCACCGCCGCCACCAGGATCATCGGCGGCCGCGTCTGGGCGGCCGCCCCGAAGAGCGGGATCGTGAACGAGAACGCGGACCCCTTCTCGGGGGCGGTCTGGACCTCCAGCCGGCCGCCGTGCGCGCGCACGATGCGATCGCAGATGTAGAGGCCGAGCCCCGAGCCCTCGATCTCCGCGGTGCGGAGGTTGCGGACGCGGGAGAACGGGCGGAAGAGCTTGTCGAGGTCCCCCTCCGCGATCCCCAGCCCCTGGTCGCGCACGCTCACCACCGCGCGCTCGTCCTCGCGGCGGATCTCCACGTGCACGGCCCCGCCCGCGGGCGAGTACTTGATCGCGTTCGAGATGAGGTTGTCGAGCACCTCCGCGATGCGGTCGCGGTCGGCCCAGCAGGGGACGGGGTCCTCGGAGATCTCCGCCTGGAGGGGATGCGTCGCCCGCCCCGGCACCCGCCCGACCACCTCGCGCGCGACCGCGGCCAGGTCCACCACGCCGAAGTCGAACGGGAACTGGCCGGTCTCCAGCCGGTTGGTCTTGAGGGTCTTCTCGACCAGGTTCGCCATGTGGGTGGCGGCGTGGATGATCGCGCGGGCCTGCTCCAGGCGGTCCGCGCGCGGGGCGTCCGGCCGCCATTCCAGGAGCTCCGCGTGCCCGAGCACGCCGGCCAGGGGGGCGCGGAAGTCGTGGGCCACGATGTTCACGAGCTCGCTCTTCATGCGGTCCAGCTCCACGAGCTTCGCGTTCGTGCGCTCGAGGGCCTGGTACAGCTCGGCGTTGCGCAGCATGATGCCGATCCCGTCCGCCAGCGTCTCGAGGGTGATGACCTCGGCGGGGGTGAACCCGCCCGCCGTCTCCCGCTCGACGTTGAGGACGGCCACCGCCTCGTCGTCGCCCCAGAGGATGGGCACGGCCACCTCGCTGCGGGTGGCCGGCACCAGCACGAAGTAGTCGGGGTCGGTGGAGACGTCGCCGACGTTCTGGGTCTTCTTCTCGCGGTAGGCGCGGCCCTCGATCCCCTTCTCGGTGGGGAAGTGCCCGCCCAGGGCGCGGCCGTCGCGGGTGGCCCAGGCGGCAATGCGGTAGCCGCCGCCGTCGGGGTCGGCCACGCTGATGGTCACCACCGGGTACTGGAAGGCCTCGTGGATGCGGTGGACGGCGGTCTCCAGGATCCGCTCCGGGGAGAGGGTGCCGCTGATCTCGCGCATCACGGCGTTGACGACCGCGATCTGCTCGCTGCGCTCGCGCTCGGAGGCGAAGGCCATGGAGTTGGCGACCGCGATCGAGAGCTGGCCGGCGAAGCGGGTCAGGTACTCGAGGTCCTCGGGCAGGAAGGGGGGGGCGCCCGGCCGCCGCGTGGCGTTGAGCACGCCGAACAGGGCCCGCTCGTCCTTCTCGTAGTACACCAGGGGCACGCACAGGAGGCGCGCGACCGGGTTGGGCCGGGGGATGAAGTCGGGCCGGTCCGCCGTCTCGTTGACCATGGCCGGGAGGCGGTCCAGGGCCACCCGGCCGGCCACCCCTTCGCCCAGCTTGAAGATGGGGGCGGCGTAGCGCTCGCCCGCGCTCTCGCGGGCCCAGGCCGCGAAGACCTTGAGCCACCCGTCCCCCGCGTCGTAGCGCAGGACGGAGGTATGGTCGGCGTTGATGAGGCGCCCCGCCTCCTCCGCCGCCTTGATGAAGAGGGGGCGCAGGTCCCGCAGCGCGGTCGTCTCCAGGGCGAGGTCGTAGAGCACGGCCATCTGCCGGGCCAGCCGCTCCGCCTCCGCCACCCCCTCCGACTTCTGGATCGCGACGGCCATCTGCCCGGCCACCGCGGAGAGGAGGTTGAGCTCCTCCTCCGAGAAGGGCGAGGCGGCGAAGCGGACGACCTCCAGCACGCCCAGGGCGCGTCCTCCCGCGCGCACGGGCACGGCCAGCTCGCTGAATCCTTCCCGCTCCGCCCCCTGCAAGGGCGCCGGGCCCCGCAAGGCCCAGCCCATCCAGGCGGTGTCGAGCGGGAGGTGCGCCGGCCGCTCGCCCGCCGCCGCCTCCAGACGGAAGCCGTCACCCTCCGCCTCCACGGCGTGGAAGGCCACCCGGTCGTAGCCGAGGTCGGTGCGCGTCCGGTTCACCGCCAGCATGATCAGCTCCGCGCGGCTGCCCACGGCGGCCATGTCTCCCACCAGCGTGGCCACGCCCTCCAGGCGGGCGGCGTGGCGGCGCTGGGCGTCGAAGATGCGGCGGCTGCGCAGGAAGGAGGCCGCGGGGCCGGCGAAGATGGAGAGCAGGTGCGCGTCGGACTCGGTGAAGCCGCCCGGCTTGTTGGCGGCGACGATGAGGCCGAGCACCTCCCCCTCCGAGATCATCGGGACGAGCACGATGGAGTCCGCCCCCGCCGCCTGCACGACGTCGTGGACCAGGCGCGGGTCCTGGCGGGCGCGGTTGCTCAGGTAGGGCCGGCCCGTCCGGAAGTCCCAGAGGCTGCGGTACTCGGGGCGGACGACGTAGCGGATCCGGCGCGCCATCTCGTCGGACATCCCGTGGACGGGCAGGGCGGCCACCATCGTGTGGGTGACCGGCTCGTAGAGGGCGATGAGGCAGATGGGGGCGCCGATGAGGCTGGCCAGCCTCTCCGTCACCATGCGGTGGAAGGCCTCCGGCTCCGCGATCAGCGACCAGTCGCGCCCGATCTCGTGCAGGAGGGCGAGGGAGCGCGCACGATCCTGGGCCTCGCGCCGGCTGCGGTCGCTCTCGTCGCGCAGCGACTTCATGCGCAGGAAGGCCCTGACCTTGAGGACGAGGTGCGCGCTGTCGATCGGCTTCTGCAGGAAGTCGTCCGCCCCGGCGTCGTAGCCCTTGCGCACCGACGTGGGGTCGCCGAACGCGGTCAGGATGATGACGGGCAGCGAGGGGCCGTGGCTCTCCCGGATGCGCACGCAGGTCTCGAAGCCATTGAGGCCCGGCATCCGCACGTCGAGCAGGACGAGGTCGTATTGGCCGCGGCCCAGCATCTCGAGCGCGGCCTCGCCCGAGTCCGCCGACGTCCCCTGGAAGCCGTTCTGGGAGAGGAGGTCGAGCAGGGTGCGGGCGACGTGGGCGTCGTCGTCCACGACCAGGATGCGCCCGGGAGGGGGTTCCGCCGGGCCTCCCTCGCTGACCCCCTGGAAGGCCATCGAGAAGTCGGCGGACCGTACGTCGGACATAAGGACAGGCCCAAGTGCCGGCAACTTGCCCGTCCCCACGCGGCCAGGGAGGGCTGGCTGGCGGCGGAGCGAAGTCTAGCACGCCCCGGCGGTGCCCGCCCGGGCGCCCACGGTGCCCGCGGCCTCAGACCACGCCGGCCTCACGCAGCGCGGCGATCTCGGGACGGCCCAGTCCCAGCTCCGACAGGACCTCGTCCGTGTGCTGGCCGAGCGCGGGCGGGGGCCGGCGGCTCGAGCGGCCGGCGTCGCTCAGGTGGATGGGGCTGCCGACGTACTTCCCGGCCCCCGCCACCGGATGCTCGACGTCGACGAGGAGCCCTCGGGCCTCCACCTGCGGCAGGTCGAGGGCCTCCGCCACCGTGCGCACGCGACCACAGGGGATGCCGGCTCTCTCCCAGTCGGCCAGCCACTCGTCCACGCGCCGCGTCTTCAGGCGGGCGGCCAGGTGCGCGCGGAGGGCGTCGTAGCTCGAGACGCGAAGGGCGTTGGTCCGGAAGCGAGGGTCGTCCGCCAGCGCCGCCTCCCCCATCGAGCGGCACAGCGCGCGCCAGAGGCTCTCGCTGCCCACGGCGAGCACGACCGGCCCGTCCGCCGCCTCGAAGGTCTCGTAGGGGGCCAGGCTCGGATGGCGGTTGCCCAGGCGGCCCGGCACCTTGCCGGTCAGGAGGTAGGTGGAGGCGTGATAGGCGAAGCTGGGCAGCAGGCTCTCGAGCAGGGAGACGTCCACGTGCGCGCCCTCGCCCGTGCGGGCCCGCCGCAACAGGGCCAGCACGATGCCCTGGAACGCGGTCATCCCCGCCAGCACGTCCGCGATCGAGGCCCCCACCCGGAAGGGCGGACCGTCCGGCGACCCGGTGAGGCTCATGAGGCCGCCCTCGCCCTGGATGACCGCGTCGTAGCCGGGACGTCCGCCCCAGGGCCCGTCCGCCCCGTAGCCGGAGACGGACGCGTAGACGATCCGCGGGTTGCGGGCGCGGACGGCCTCGGGCGGGAAGCCCAGGCGATCGAGGGTCCCCGGGCGGAAGTTCTCGATGAGCACGTCCGCGCGGTCGAGGAGCCGCCAGAGGACGTCCCGCCCGCGGAGATCCTTCAGGTCTAGAGTAATTCCCCGCTTGCCCCGATTGACGGACAGGAAGTAGGCGCTCTCGCCGTTCACGAAGGGCGGGCCCCAGCCGCGGGTGTCGTCGCCCTTGCCCGGCTCCTCGACCTTGACGACGTCGGCCCCGGCATCGGCCAGGGCCTGGGTGCAATAAGGGCCGGCGAGGATGCGGGTCAGGTCGACGACGCGGATGCCGTCGAGGGGGTCGCTCACGGCCCGGATCGTATCAGCCGCGGGGGCGCGCGGCCGGAACCTGGGACATGGCGTTGTCGGGCGTGAGGTCGCCCTCGCGCACCACGACGTCCCCGTACTTCGAGTAGTACGAGAGCTGGCGGCGATAGCAGGAGCGCTTCGGCACGTCGAAGGCCACGCAGGAGTCGATGGGCCGGCTGTAGATGTGGAGCGAGACCGCGGGCTCGCTCCCCTGCACCACGACCTGGTGGATGGTCTGGACCTTGTCGACGGTGTTGACCGGGCCTCCCGGATAGCACTCCTGGACCTCGCGACGGTCCAGGTCGAGCTCGGTGGCGCCGGCCAGGCAGTCCAGGCCGGCCACGTTCTGGTTGTCGCTCGCGTTGCAGCCCAGCCACTTGTAGTTGACGACGGCGAGGTGGCCCTGCTGCACCGCCATCCATCCGAGCTGGCCGTTGTGGGTGTGGATGACCGTGCGCTGGCCGGGCTTCCAGCACACCGCCATGAGCTCGATGGCCTCGTCGCGGAAGATGAGGTTCCGCGTGTACATGTCGTCGCGGAAATGGACGTAGCGGCCGAGGGTCTGGGGGTCGACCGCGGTCTCGAGGCAGAAATGCAGGAGCCGGTCGCGCGTGATGGGCTCGCGCTCGAAGGACTTGAGGTGGCCGACGTACTCGCCCACGGGCAGGATCTTCTGGGCCATGGCCGTGAAATCCAGTGTGTGCCCCGCGGCCGCGGCCTGTCAACCGCGGAGTCGCGCGTCCCGCACACACGCGCGTCGATCGGGAATCGTCTCGCATCGGCGCTCGCATTCAGCCCTTGCATCGCGCCCTCGTCCACCGTACCCTGATCGTCGGCCGTAAGCGTTGAGTCGTATGGGGGAATCTGATATGGGAGTCGCCGGGGCCGACGTCCTCCTGAGCCTCATCAAGCAGAAGCAGGACCTCCAGGGGTACCGCGAGCGGCACTGGACGGGCACGCTCGCCGACTACATGGAAGTCGTCATGGCGAACCCGCGGGTGGCCCGCAACGCCTACCAGCGGCTCTACGACATGATCCTCTCGCACGGGGTGACGGAGTACACGCGCCAGCACGAGCGCTACGCCCACTACCGGCTCTTCGACGACCCCGTCGACAGCGGCCGCGACGCCGTGTTCGGCCTGGACGCGCCGCTCATGCGGCTCGTGCACAACATCAAGTCGGCCGCCTTCGGCTACGGGACGGAGAAGCGCATCCTGCTCCTGCACGGCCCCGTCGGATCCTCGAAGTCCACCATCGCTCGCCTCCTCAAGAAGGGCACCGAGCAGTACTCGGGACAGCCGGAGGGCGCGCTCTACACCTTCGGATGGAAGCCGGACCTCAGCGCGATCGGGCAGGAGACCGTCCAGTGGTGCCCGATGCACGAGGACCCGCTGCATCTCATCCCGCTGGAGAGCCAGGACGCCGTGTACGCGGAGATCAACCGGCGGCTGTCGCCGCGCGACTACCGCATCGTCAACACGGGCAGCCTGTGCCCCTTCTGCCGGAAGACCTTCCAGGACTTCCTGACCCAGTACGAGGGGAGCTGGGAGAAGCTCATCCGCCACGTGGTGGTGAAGCGCCTGATCCTGTCCGAGAAGGACCGCGTGGGCATCGGCACCTTCCAGCCCAAGGACGAGAAGAACCAGGACTCCACCGAGCTGACGGGCGACCTCAACTACCGCAAGATCGCGGAGTACGGCTCGGACTCGGACCCGCGCGCCTTCAACTTCGACGGCGAGCTCAACATCGCCAACCGCGGGATCATCGAGTTCATCGAGATCCTCAAGCTCGACGTGGCCTTCCTGTACGACCTGCTCGGCGCCTCCCAGGAGCACAAGATCAAGCCCAAGAAGTTCCCCCAGACCGACATCGACGAGGTCATCGCCGGCCACACCAACGAGCCGGAGTACCGGAAGCTCCAGAACAACGAGCTGATGGAGGCCTTCCGCGACCGCACGGTCAAGATCGACATCCCGTACAACACGGCCTGGCAGGACGAGGTCAAGATCTACGCGCGCGACTTCAACGACCGGCTGATCACGGGCAAGCACATCGCCCCCCACACCATCGAGATGGGCGCCATGTGGGCGGTGCTGACGCGCCTGGAAGAGCCCAAGAAGGCGCAGATCACCCTCATGCAGAAGCTGAAGCTGTACGGGGGCAAGAGCCTTCCCGGCTTCACGGAGGACAACGTCAAGGAGTTCCGGGAGGAATCTCCGCGGGAGGGCATGGACGGGATCTCCCCCCGCTACATCCAGGACAAGATCTCGAACGCCATCGTGCGCGACGACACCGGCACCTGCGTGAACCCGTTCATGGTCCTGAACGAGCTCGAGTCCGGCCTGCACCACCACAGCCTCATCACCCGCGAGGAGGTCCGCAAGCGCTACCGCGAGCTGCTCTCGATGGTGAAGCAGGAGTACGAGGACGTGGTGAAGAACGAGGTGCAGAAGGCCATCTCCGCCGACGAGGAGGCCATCGGGCGCCTCTGCGGCAACTACGTCGACAACATCAAGGCCTACACCTTCCGGGAGAAGGTGCGGAACAAGTTCACGGGGCAGGAGGACGATCCGGACGAGCGGCTCATGCGCTCGATCGAGGAGAAGATCGACATCTCGGAGAGCCGCAAGGACGACTTCCGCCGCGAGATCATGAACTACATCGCGGCCCTGGCCCTGGAGGGCAAGCAGTTCGACTACCGCACCAACGAGCGGCTGCAGAAGGCCCTGGAGCTGAAGCTCTTCGAGGACCAGAAGGACTCGATCAAGCTGACGTCGCTCGTCTCCTCCGTGGTCGACAAGGACACCCAGGAGAAGATCGACATCGTGAAGGGCCGGCTGATCAAGAACTACGGCTACTGCGACGTCTGCTCCGTGGACGTCCTCAACTACGTGGCCTCGATCTTCGCGCGGGGGGACTCGAAGCAACGTTGATGGCGTAGATCGGCAGGACGTCAACGACACTCGGCTCGGCGGAAAGCTCCAGTGCCTCTTTCCGCCGAGCCGAGGACATCACATCGATATCGATCCCTCCCGGAAACCGGTCTCGTCCAGCCAGACGTTGACCAGCACCGGCCGTCCCGAGGCGTAGAGGGCGCGCGCCTCCTCGAGGGCCGCCTCCACCTCGCTCGCGCTCTTCACCTCGATGCCCTCGGCCCCGAAGCCCCGCGCCACCTCGTGATAGGCGGTGCGCGCGAGCACGGTGCCCACGTCGTCGTGCAGCATCTTCACCTGTTCCCGCGCGATCTGCGCCCAGCTCGCATCGTTGCCGACCACCGCGATCACCGGGATCCGGTGGCGCACGAACGTGTCGAGCTCCGCCAGCCCGTAGCCGCTGGCGCCGTCGCCCCACAGCAGCCACCGCTCGGAGCCCGGTCGGGCCAGGGCCGCCCCCAGCGCGAAGCCGGCCCCCACGCCGAGGGTGCCGAAGGCCCCCGGGTCGAGCCAGGAGAGCGGACGGCGCGGACGCAGGATGTAGGCGGCGGTGGCCACGAAGTCGCCGCCGTCGGCCACGAACACCGACTCCTCGCCGGCCACGCGGTCCAGGGTCCGGAGCAAGGCGACCGGGTTCACGTGCTCGCCCGTGGACCGCGCCTGGCCGTCGATCTCGGCCTCTCGCGCCTGGTCGCGTTCGCGCAGCGCCCCCACCCAGGCCGGCCGGTGCGCCCGGTCTCCCAGCCGCGCGGCCAGCCGCTCGATGAACTCTCCGGCGTCGCCGATGGCCGCGATGGTCGGTCTCCGGTTCAACCGCGCGTCGCGGGAGCTGCGGTTCGCCGCGATCAAGGTCGCGGAGCGCCGCACGTGCCGGCCGTAGTCGAGCCGGAAATCGCAGGGCACCCCGGCCAGCAACACGCAGTCGGACTCGCGCAGGGCCTGGCGGCGGGCGTGGCGCATCTGCCGGCGGTGCTCGCGCCCGAGCAGGCCGCGCGCCATGCCGGACAGGTACACGGGAAGGCCGAGCTGGGACACGCTCTGGGCGAGCGTGGCCGCTTCCCCCGCCCGGACCAGGGCCTGGCTGCCGATCACCAGGAGCGGACGCTCGGCGCGGGCGAGCGCGGCCGCCGCGCGCTCCATCGCGTCCGCGCCGGCGGCGGGCACGGGCACCGCCCGCGGAGTCGGATCCAGGGGCGCGCCGGCGCCCGCGAAGAGCCGGCGCGCGTGCCGGTCGAGATAGAAGCGCCGCAGACGGTCACCCATCGTCGTGCCCTTCCCGGCGGCGTCCGCGTACCACTGCCGGATGTCCGCCTCCGGGTAGAGAAGGTCCACCGGGCACTCGATGAAGACCGGACCCGGCACCCCTTCGCGCGCCACCGCCAGGGCCTCGGTCACCGCGGGGGCGAGATCGGCCACCCGCCGCACGCGCCTGACGAGCTTGACGTGGGGCGCGACCAGCGGCCGCTGGTCGATGTCCTGGAGCGCGCCGCGGCCCTGCAACGCCGTCGGCGCCGCCCCCCCGATCAGCACCACCGCCGATTGGGCGAGCTGCGCGTTCTTGAGGGCGGTGATGGCGTTGGTGAGGCCGGGGCCGGCCGTCACCGCCGCCACCCCCGGGACGCCGGTCAGGCGGGCCATGGCATCGGCGGCGAAGACGGCGGTGGCCTCGTCGCGCGTATCGACCACGCGGAGGCCGCGGGCCTTGGCCGCGACCAGTATGGGCGAGATGTGCCCGCCGCACAGCGTGAACAGGGCGGGCACGCCGTGGGCGCGGAGGGCGGCCGCGACGCGGTCGCCGCCGTGGGCGGGCACGTCCGTCGCGTTCATCCGGACACCGATGCCTTGCCCCGGCTGGCCACGTGGTCCTGGACCAGGGCCCGGTAGTCCATCTTGCCGATGCGCGTGCGGGGCAGCTCCGGACGGAACTCGATCTCGCGCGGGCAGGACCACTTGATGAGCCGCTCGCGGCAGTGCGCGATCAGCGCCGCCTCCGTCTCCGCCGTCGCGCGCGCGGCCTCCTTCAGCACCACGTAGCCCTTGACGCGCTCCCCCTGGGCGGGATCGGGCACGCCCACCACGCACGCCTCCGCCACCAGCGGGTGCTGGTAGAGGACGGCCTCCACCTGCGCCGGATAGACGTTGAAGCCGGAAGACTTGATCATGCGCTTGAGCCGCACGGTGAAGTAGAAGAACCCGTCCTCGTCCATCCGGCCCAGATCGCCGGTGTGCAGCCACGTGCGTCCGTCCGCATGCACGCGCAGCGCCTGCGCGGTCGCCTCCTCATCGTCGAGATAGCCGACCATCACCGCCGGACCCGAGACACAGATCTCACCCTCTTCGCCCACCGGCGCCTCTTCGATCGTGCCGACCTGGCAGATCTTGGCCCGCATGTCCGGGAAAGGCACGCCGATGGAGCCCTCGCGATACTCCTCGAGCGGCATGGCCATGATGGCGGTGACCGCCTCCGTGAGCCCGTATCCCTCGCGCAGCGTCACCTTCCCGCCCCCATCGGCGACCAGCCTCTCGAACCGCTCCTTCACCGGCCGCGGCAACGTGTCGGCGCCGCAGAAGCAGGCCCGCAGGCAGGACAGGTCCGCCCGCGCCAGCGACGGGTCGCGCGCGAGGGCTTCGTAGAGCGTGGGTACCCCGACGAGCAGGCTCGGGCGCTTCGCGCGCAGGAGCTTCGCCACGACCTCGGGACTGAACTGCGGCACGAGCACGGTCGTCCCGCCGGCCATGAGCACGGCGTGGACGCACACCCCCAGTCCGAAGCCGTGGAAGATCGGCAGGATGGCGAGCATGGCATCGTCCTCGCCCATCCCGCCCCAGGCCGCCACCTGCGTGCCCTCCGTGATGAAGTTGCGGTTCGACAGCACGATGCCCTTGGGGAGCCCGGTCGTGCCGCCCGAGAAGAGGATGGCCGCCGGATCGCCGCCGGCCGCCGCCACGGAGGGTGCCGGCGGATGGTCTCCGGACATGAGCCGGCTCCACCAGCGCACCCGCGCGTCGGATGGGACGCGGGGGATCGTGCGGCCCTTGACCATCCAGAAGCCCATCCTCTTCAAGGGCGGCAGGTAGTCCGGGATGCGCGCGAGGACGATGCGCTCCAGCGGGCGCCTGGGCGTGGCCTGCGTCAACGGGCGGTAGAAGGCATCGAGGGTGAGCGCGATGCGCGCGCGGCTGAGGTCCAGGGCATGGGTGATCTCCGGCGCCGTCGACAGCGGATGGATCAGCGCGGGCACGGCTCCGAGGCGGTTCGCGGCGTAGACGGCGATGACGCCCGGGGGCGAGGTCGGCATCGATATCAGGATCCGCTCGCCCCGCCCGAGGCCCAGCGATGAGAGCGCCGCCGCGCAGCGGTCGATTTCCGCGATCAGCTCGCGATAGGTGGAGGTCGTCCCGAAGAAGTCCCACGCCACCGCATCCGGGCGGCGCCGCGCCGTCTCCGCCACCGCCCCGTAGAGCGTCCGATCCGGATACTCCAGGCTGGCGGGCACCGGGCCGTAGAAACGCAGCCAGGGGCGTTCTTCCGACCGGCTCATGACCGATTCTAGGGTCTTCGGCGAGGGTTTCCTCGTCCGACTCCCGCTCCCTTGACTCGTCCCCCCAGGTTCGGGATCATTTTTCCGACATGCCGCGACTCGACCGCCCGACGGCCGTGCTGCTCGCCACCCTCCTGGCCGCGCCCCTCTCCGGCCAGGAGCCCGCGCAATCCCCGGCCGCGGTCGCGGCCTTCCGGGCCGGGCAGGAGGCCTTCCAGCGCGAGGAGTTCGACGCCGCCATCGCGGACTTCAAGGCCGCCATCGCCGCCGACCCGCGGCTGGCCGCCGCCCATTGCGCGCTGGGCCAGGTCTACATGACCCTGCGCCGCTACCCGGACGCGATCGACGCGCTCGTCCGGTGCAAGTCGCTGGGCGAGCGGCAGGCGGGGGCGGCGGCGGCGGCGCGGGTGGCCCAGGAGCGGGACGCCGACCGCGAGATCCAGTCCCTGCGACAGGCGATCGGGGACATCCAGAGCGGCCACACCAAGGCGGGCGAGTTCGAGGTCACCCAGATGGAGTCGCGGCTGCGCCAGCTCGAGGAGGCGCGCAACCGGTCGGCCACCCAGGCGACCACCGGCGTGCCTCCCGCGCTCTCGTTCGCCCTCGGCACGGCCTACCTGCGCGTGGGCGCGCTGGAGGCGGCGGAGCGCGAGCTCGGCGCCGCCCTCCGGCAGAAGCCGGACCTGGCCGAGGCCCACAACAACCTGGCCGCCGTCTACGCCGGGCTCGGACGATGGGACGAGGCGGCCGATCACGTCAAGCGTGCCGAGGCCTCCGGCTTCGCGGTCAGCCCCGCGCTCAAGGCCGACATCGCCGCCCGCCGCGCGCCGACGCCTCCCGTCGCCACGGCCGGCGGGACCGCGGGCGCGTCCGCCGAGACTCCCCCGCCCGCGCCGGTGGCGGAGCTGGCCATCGAGCACGTCCCCGTGGCCTGCGTGTCCTCCGCGAGCTTCCCGCGCCTGCAGGCGCACGTGACGCCGGAGGGCTCGGCCTCGGCCAAGGTCTTCTTCCGGACGGACCGGGATTCAGGATGGTATTCCGTGCGCCTGCGCTCGGACGACGAGCGCTACGCGGCCATCCTGCCGCGCCCGCGCTCCGCGCGGTCGTTCCGGTACTACATCGAGGCCACCGGAGACGACACGCGCACGACACGCACTCCCGAATACCTGACGGCCGTGGTCGACCAGCCCGAGGAGTGCGCGGGCAAGAAGACGGACGCGGTGGCCTCGGCCACCGGCATCGTGGTGGAGGCGCCGCCGGCCGCCCGGCCCAACGCGAAGCCGCGCCCGGTCCCGGCCGGGTTCAGCACGCGGGGCACGGTGGGGGACGTCGGCCAGTTCGAGATGGGCCCGGTGATGGCCATCGGGGCCGGCGCCGCCCTCGCCGGCGCCGCGGTGGCGGGGGCGATGGCCGCGGGGAAGAAGGAACCCGCGACTCCCACGACCACGACCATCCCCGTGCGCCCGGACCTGGGCGGGGACATCCAGCTCCTGAGCAGCAACCCGCCCCCGGGCGGGACGATCTCCCTGACCGGCACCGTC
>JBGPBV010000105.1:0-25009 GCA_041481445.1 Vicinamibacteria bacterium | reverse complement strand
TCTGGGGTATCGGCTTCAACGGTCGGTAGTGCCTTCCGCCTCTGGGGGGCGGAAACACCATTGTACGCTCAGCCCAGCCGCACGGTGAGCATCGATACCGAGCCGCCGTCGATCCCCTCCACCGGGAAAGAGGCGGCCTCGCCCTCGCGGCGGAGACCGAGCACGTAGAGCAGCGGCAGGTAGTGCTCGGGGGTGGGCACCGAGAGCAGGGCGTCGCGGCCGAGCGACTCGTAGCCGACGAGGGGGTCGTGTTCGGCGGCCACCAGGAGCTCGCGGGCGCGCCGCTCGAAGCGCACCGCCCAGTCGAAGGGCTCGACGGGGTGTCGTCCCCAGGCGTAGGCGTGGAGGTTGTGCACGAGGTTGCCGCTGCCGATCACGAGGACGCCCTCGTCGCGCAGCGCGGAGAGGCGGCGGCCGACGTCGTAGTGGAAGCGGGGGCGGCGGGTCTCGTCGATGGCGAGCTGGACCACGGGGACGGAAGCGTCGGGGAAGAGATGGACGAGAACGGACCAGGTGCCGTGATCGAGGCCCCAGTCCTGGTCGAGCCCGACCGGCACCGGGGCCAGCATCTCCTGGACCTCGCGCGCCAGCGACGGATCGCCGGGAGCGGGATAGACGACCTCGTAGAGCGCGCGCGGGAAGCCGCCGAAGTCGTGGATGGTGCGCGGGGCGCGCATGGCCGTCACCCACGTCCCCGGCCGGTACCAGTGCGCGGACACCACGAGCACCGCTCGCGGGCGAGGGAGGTCGCGGCCGATGGCCGCCCACGCCTCCGTGTAGGCGTTGCCCTCGATCGCGTTCATCGGGTTGCCGTGCCCGAAGAAGAAGGCGGGCATGGTCGGCCCGGCGCGGAGCTCCTTCATCCTCCTCTTGGCCTCCGTCCTCTTCTTCCCAGCCTACCCGGAACCGCCGCCCGGCGGGCCCCGCCGGCGACGGTGGCCCGTGAACGGAAAACGCCTCCGGATGACGCGCGGACGGCGCCGGTGTTGAAATCGGGGCACGCGCGAGATAGCCTTCACAGGATTGTCAATTCCGCCGGACGGAAGGCAGATCCGGCGCCATCAATGGAGACCATGTGAAAGTGAACACCCTGGCCGCCGCCCTCAAGGCGGAGGTCCGACGGCTCGCGGCCAAGGAGGTGCAGAAGGGTCTGCGCCAGGTCCGCGCTCTGCAACGTCAGATCAAGAAGCTCCGCCTCAGCGCGCGCGCGCACCGCAAGAACCTGCGTGCGGTGGAGCGCAGCTTCGGCCGGCTGGAAGCGCGGGTGCCGTCGGGAGGACGGCGCGGCCGCGGCGCCCGGCTGTCGGGAGAGGACATCCGCTCCCTTCGCGGGCGCCTGCGCATGACGCGCGAGCAGTTCTCGCGGCTCCTCGGCGTGAGCCCCGGCTCCATCTTTGGATGGGAGACGGGACGGACGGTGCCCCGCGGGCGCAGCATGACCCGGGTGCTCGAGGCGCGGAAGATGGGCGTGCGGCGCGCGCGCGCCCACGTGGCCACCGGAAAGGCCAAGCGGGGGCGCCGGCCCGGCCGTCCCCGCGCGCGACGGCGCAAGTCGGCCTGAGTCGAAGCCGCCGCGCGGCCGCTCAGCGCTCCCGGTCCTCCTTCGAGTGGTGGGGATCGGGAGGGGCGGGCGGCGTCGGTTCGCGGCGGATCCACGAGAACAGGGAGAAGGGGCGCTCGGCAGGGGAAGGCGCGCGCTCGGGGGGCGGGGCCGTGGCCTCCGCCGGTGAGGCGGGGGCCGCGTCCTCGTCCGCCTCGGAGCGGGGTCCGGCTCCGGCCGGCGCGTCCGACGAGGCCTCGCTGGAGGCCCCCCCGTCTTCCATCTCCTCCTGGTCGTCGTGGTCGTCCGCCTCCGTCCCGTCGTCCGCTCCCGCGGCGACTCCTGCCGCCGGATAGCCGCCCGGGGTGGTGACCCCCGATCCGCGCGGCCTGCGCCCGCGGCTGCGGCGGCGCCGCGGCGAGCGCGCGCCGTTGGCGGCGGGCTCCGCGGAGTCGGTCCCGGTGGCGGCCAGGGGCACGGAAGCCTCTGCCGCCGCAGGCGCCGCGGCTGCCGCCGCGGCGACGGCTTCCGCGCGGGCGGCCACCGTGCTGGTGCCCGCGCCCGCCCCCGTGCCCAGGTCCTCGATGATGTAGCTGCCCGACTTCTGGTCGCGCCGGAGGGTGACGATGCCCTTGCGCTGCGCTTCTTCCAGGAGGTGGCTGAACGTGCGGAACCCGTAGTAGGTCTCGTTGAAGGAGGGCTTCTTGCGCTTCATGGTCTCCTTGACCATGGAGCCCCAGAGCACTTCCTTGTTCTCGCGCTGGAGGGCGAGCACCGCGTCCACCAGCAGCGAGAACGCCTCCTGGATCTTCTCCGGGAGGCTGCTCATGACCGGGATCTGGCGCTGCTGGCCGCGCACCAGGTCCTCGTAGAAGATGAACTCGTCGCAGTTCTCGATCAGGAGGTCGGAGGTCGAGTTCTTGACCCCCAGGCCGATGACGTACTTGTTGTTCTCCTTGAGCTTGGAGACGAGCGGCGAGAAGTCGGAGTCGCCCGAGCACACCACGAAGCAGTCGATGTGCTCCTTCTGGAACGACATGTCCATGGCGTCCACGACCAGCCGGATGTCCGCCGAGTTCTTCCCCCCGACCGACTTCTGGGGCACCTCGATGAGCTCGATGGCCGCCTCGTGGAAGGCCCGCTTGTAGTCGGAGTACCGGCTCCAGTCGGCGTAGGCCTTCTTGACCAGCACCTTGCCCTTCTCCAGGAGCCGCTCCAGCACCAGGTTGATGTCGAACTTGCGATAGTGGGCGTCGCGGACGCCGATGGCGATGTTCTCGAAGTCGATGAACAGTGCGAGTCGTTGCTCGTCTTGATGATTGGATGTCACGAAACCTTCCTCCTGCGGGGGGCCTTCTGGAAGACACCCCCAACCCGGACCCGGAAGGGGTCCCGGGCAGGGGCGCCCGGGAGAACCCGGGGCCACGGGGGAACATCAGTGTATCACAAGCCTGCCGAATCGCTTAACGGGATGGCCGGGTCTTGACCCAGCACCGGAGCACTTCGGCCACGCTCCAGGCCTGGGCCACGCAGCCTCGCGGCGTGTACGGCTCCTCGGCATCGAAGACCTCGCTGATCGAGCCGAGGCAGGCCTCTCCCAGGTGAGGCACGAAACCCTCCAGGAAGGACCGCGCGCGAGAGAGATCGCCCGGATGGAGCTTGAGCCAGGCGTCCACGAAGGGACCGATCAGCCAGGCCCAGACGGTCCCCTGGTGGTAGGCGGCATCGCGGGCCCGCAAGTCTCCGTCGTACTTCGCCTTGTAGTCCGGGTGGCCGGGGGCCAGCGAGCGCAGGCCCACCGGCGTGAGCAGGCGCCGTTGCACCACCTCCATCACGCTGGCCCAGCGCTCGGGGGCGAGCACGGGATGATCGAGCGCGATCGCCAGCACCTGGTTGGGCCGGCAGGCGGCGTCGTTGCCGCCTCCCTCCGCGTCCACGACGTCGTAGAGGTGCCCGCCCTCGGCGTACCAGAAGCGCTCGTTGAAGCTCTCCTGGGCGCGCTCGGCCAGGCCTCCGATGCGCGCGGCGTCGTCCCCCCCGCCCTCCTCTCCGAGCCAGCCCGCCAGGAGCCGGAGGGCGTTGTACCAGAGCGCGTTGATCTCGACGGCCTTGCCCCGCCGCGGGGTCACCACCCAGCCGTCCACCTTGGCGTCCATCCAGGTGAGCTGGTAACCCGCCTCGCCCTGGCGCAGGAGGCCATCGGCCGGGTCCACCCCGATCCCGAAGCGCGTCCCCTCGACGTGGCGCTGGACGATGTCGAGAAGGACCGGAAGGACCGCGCGCAGCGTGCCGCGATCGCCCGTGATCAGGAGGTAGCGGGCGATGGCGTGGAAGAGCCACAGGGTGGCGTCCGCGGTGTGGTAGAGGCCCTGGTTCTCGCCCTCCGGGAACATGTTCGGGATGAGGCCGTCGCGCACATAGTGGGCGAACGTGCGCAGGATCCAGCCCGCCTCCTTGTGGCGGCCGGTGACGAGGGTGAGGCCCTCGAGCGAGATCATGGTGTCGCGGCCCCAGTCCGTGAACCAGTGGTATCCCGCGATCACGGTGCGCACGTCGTCGCCCACCGCCCGTGCGCGCGCCCCGTCCCGGATGCGGCCGGCGGGGGTGATGACGAACTGGTCGGCCGCGATCACGAGTTCGGCCGCCACCGCGTCGGCCGCGGGCACGCCTCCGGAGCCGAGCAGGAACTGCCGGCGTGCCCGCTCGAACCGAAGGACCTCCTCCGGCTCGAGCGCGAGCACGGATTCCCAGCGCTCGGTCGAGGCGGCCAGCGTCGCCTCCTGTCCCGGGGCCAGGTCCATCTCGAATGCCCCGGGGCTCCAGAGGGTGCCTCGTGCGTCGTAGCCGCGGCTCTCCTCGACGCGGAAGAGCAGCTCGGGAGTGGCCACCGGATCGGACGTGAACGTGGAGGGCACGCCCTGGACGCATAGGCGCAGCGACGGCAAGTGCGTGCCGGCCGAGATCTCGAACCGGCGTTCCTTCACCGTGAGCAGGTAGGGGTCCTTGATCGGCTGGTCGAGGGGCGCCTCGTGGGGACGGAAATGCACCTCCGGCCGCAGGCGCAGCCGGACCGCCGACGGCCCCGGGGCCAGGCGGTAGTGCACGTGCACGGTGTTCTGCAGGTAGGGCAGCACCAGGCGCTTCTCGATGGTGCAGGGACCGACGGCGTAGACCCATACCGGGATCCCCGCGTCCAGCCGGAACTCCTCGAGGAACTCCGTGCCCGGCAGGGGGGTGGAGGTCTCCTCGCGCTCCTCGCCGCCCAGCCGGTGACAGGACCCGTCGGGAAGGCAGACCTCCTCCTCGACGTGGTTCAGCATCATCATGCGGCCGAGGGGGGCGGGCAGGGCCGCGATCAACAGGCCGTGGAAGCGGCGCGTGGGCACGCCACACACCGTCCCCGACGCATAGCCGCCGAGCCCGTTCGTCACCAGCCATTCCCGGGTCAGGAGGTCGGCCCAGGCCGCCCGCCCCTCGCCCGGCCACGCGAAACGGCGGACGACTTCCTTCACCCGCGCTTGTCCGTGGAGCGCCGCCCCTGCGCCGTGCCGCGCTCGGGCCAGGGCTCGCCCTCGGGCTCGGCGCCGCCTTTCGCCGGGGCCAGGAGCACGGCGGCCTCTCCGGGCAGGCGCCATCCGTCCGTCGAGTCGGGCGGGAAGGTCCCGGACCCGCCGTAGCACGGCGACTCGCTGGACCACCGCACCGTCCACAAGCGGTCCGGAGGCGGCGCCAGCAGGGGCTCCGGCGCGGGCGTGACGTGGGCGTCGGCCCCGAGGTTGACGACGAGCAGCCGGTCGTCGCCCTCCGTGCCGAAGAAGCGGATCGCGAACGCATGGCGGCCGAGCACGGCCCCGTCCAGGCCGTCCTCGCCCTGACGGCTCAGGACGGGGTCCTCCCGCCGGAGGCGCAGCAGGTCGCGGTGGAGGGCCCAGGCCTCGGGGTGGCGCTCCCGCTCCGAGTGGTCGAGCCGGCAGCGCTCGAAGGTCTGGGTCTTCGCGGGATCGGCGAGCGCGTCTCGCCAGTCCGGCAGGGCGAGGCTGCGGAACTGGGTGAGGAAGTCGTGCCTTCCTTCGCGCACGGCCCCGCCCAGGTCCCCCTCGTGGTCGGCGAAGTACAGGAACGGCTTCGAGGAGGCGTGCTCCTGGCCCTGGAAGAGCATCGGCGTGCCCGGCCCCAGGAGGGTGAGCGCGGTGAGCGCGCGCCAGCGTCCCGGGCTCGCGAGCGCGTGCGCCCGCTGGCCGCGGGCGGAGTTCGCCACCTGGTCGTGGTTCTGGATGAAGGTCACGAAGGCCGGCCGCGGCAGGCCGAAGGTCGGCTTTCCCCGCCGCCGGCCCTGCCACCTGTACCCCTGTCCCTGGTAGAGGTAGCCGTACTTGACCGCGGACACGAGCTCCTGCGGCGCGCCCTGGTAATCGCTGTAGTACGCCTCCGCCCGCCCGGTCAGGGCGACGGTCGCGCTGTGGTGGAAGTCGTCGTTCCAGAGCGCGTCCAGGCCCTGGCCGCCCTCCTCCACCGGCCGGACGAGCCGCGTGTCCTGGGGCTCGTTCTCCGCCACCAGGATCACGGACCGCCCGCCCGCCGCCCGGCGGGACTCGCGCGCCACCGTGGCCAGGATGTGCTCGGGCGAGCGGTCGTGGATGCTCTGGGTGGCGTCGAGGCGCAGGCCGTCGAGGTGGAACTCCGAGATCCAGTAGGCGGCGTTGGTCGCCACGAACTCGCGCACGGGCGCGCTGTCCTCGCTGTCGTAGTCGAACGGCTCGCCCCATTCCGTCTCGTACCGGCCGCTGAAGTAGGTCTCGGAGTACTGCGGCAGGTAGTTGCCGGAGGGGCCGAGGTGGTTGTAGACGACGTCGAGGATCACGCCCAGGCCGTGCCCGTGCGCGTCGTCCACGAACGCGCGAAAGCCGTCCGGGGTCCCGTAGAGCCGCGTGGGGGCGTAGAGGTCCACGCCGTCGTAGCCCCAGCCGAAACGGCCGGCGAAGTCCGCGATGGGCATGACCTCGAGCACGGTCACCCCGAGGTCGCGCAGGGCCGCCAGCTCGCGGCGGGCGGCCTCCCAGGTGCCCTCGCGCGTGAACGTCCCCACGTGCAGCTCGTAGAGGACCTGGCCCGGCAGCGAGACGCCCTTCCACTCGCCGTCGTGCCAGCGGTAGGCGGCCGGATCGACCACCTGCGACGGCCCGTGGGGCCCCTCGGGCTGGAAGCGCGAGACGGGGTCGGGGAAGCTCTCGCCGCCGTCGAGGCGGTACTTGTACAGCGAGCCCACGCGTGCCGTCTTCACCGGCCCCGAGAAGTAGCCGCCCGCCTCCGCCGAGAGCGGGACCGGCCGCCCGCTCCCGTCCTCGAGCGCGACCTCCACCGTTCGCCGCCGAGGGGCCCAGACGCGGAAATGGACTTCGCCGGAAGGGAGGACGTCCGCCCCGACCGGCCACCGGCGTCGCGGAAGCATGGGCTCCTCCTGGTCCTGCTTCCTTCCAAAGTACAGCCAAGCGGCGGGGGAAACGCGGCGCCGGCGAACGATGGCTGGCGCCGCCGGCAGTGGCCGATCAGCCGGCGCGATGCAGGGGCAGGGGCACGGCGCGAGGGCTCACGGCGGCGGCGACCTCCTCCTCGGTGCGCAGGAGGTCCTTGAGGGTCATGCGGGCGAGGACGCCGTCGACCGCGTCCTGGAGGACGCGCCAGACCGAGCGGATCGAGCAGTCGGGCGTATGTGTGCAGAGGCGCACGGTCCCGGAATGGCGCTCGCAGAACCGCGCGTCGTACAGGCGGCCGCCGAGCACGGCCAGCGCTTCTCCGACGTTGATCTGCTCCGGAAAGCGCGCCAGGGTGTAGCCGCCTCCCTTGCCGCGCGTGCTGCGCACGAGGCCGGCGCGGCGCAGGATGCGCATCATCTTGGCCACGGTCGGGCCCGAGACGGCCTCGTGCCGGCTCAGCTCGGCGATGGTGAGGCTCTCACCCGGCCCTTCGCGGCCCAGCCGGAGCAGGCACCGGAGCCCGTACTCCTCTTGAGTGGTGAGCTTCATGGCCTCGCTCTCACATCAGCCCCAGCTGCAGGCGGGCGGCATCGGACATCTTGGTCTGGTCCCAGGGCGGATCGAGCTGCACCTGCACGTCGGCCTCCTTCACGCCCGGGATGCCGAGCACCTTCTTCTCGATGTCGACGCGCAGCACGTCGCCCATGCCGCATCCGGGCGCGGTGAGGGTGAAGCGCACCTCCACCTTCTGGCCGCCCTCCGGCAGGTCGATCACCTCCGCCGTGTGCACCAGTCCCAGCTCGACGATATTGACGGGGATCTCCGGGTCGTAGCAGGTCCGGAGCTGGTCCCAGACGAGCTGGTCCGGGGTCTTGCTCGCCGTCTCCTCCGCGGTGGGGGGAGCCACCACTTCCTTGGCGATCGCGTCCGCGTCCTTCCCTTCGAGGCGGACCATGTACCCCTGCATGGTGACCAGGGTGTAGGACCCGCCCAGGGCCTGCGTGATGATGACCGGGTGCCCCTTCTGCAGCGTCAGGCGGTCGCCGTAGGGGATGGCCGTGACTTCGACGTCCCGCTCGAGGACGATCTCTTCCCTCATCGCGCCTTCCCTCCTCCGTCTCCGCTGCTCGATTCCGAGACCTCGGTCGAGACTGGGACGGCCTCCCCCTCCAGAGCCGCCTTGAGGGTGTGCCAGGGCAGGGACGCGCACTTCACGCGCACCGGGAACTCGCACACGCCCGAGAAGACGGCCAGCTTCCCGAGCTCGGGAGCGGCGTTCTCGCTCGCCTTGTCCGGGGCGGCCGTGACCAGCTCGTGGAACCGCGTGAACAGCCGCTCCACTTCCTGGCGGCTCTTGCCCTTCACGCTCTCCGTCATCATGGAGGCGGAGGCGGTCGAGATCGAGCAGCCGGAGCCCTTGAAGGCCACGTCGCTCACCTTGTCGCCCTCCAGACGCACGTAGACGGTCGCGCGGTCGCCGCAGAGCGGGTTGTACCCGTCCGCCTGCCGGCTCGGCGGCGGGAGCTCGCGGAAGTTCCGCGGCCGCCTGGAGTGATCGAGTATGACTTCCTGGTAGAGATCCCTGAGATCGGTCACGCTCCGAAGACCTCCCTGACCTTGTGCAGCCCCTTCACGAGCACGTCGATCTCGTCCGTCGTGTTGTAGAGGGCCATCGACGCGCGGGCGGTGGCGGGCACCCCGTAACGCTCCATCACCGGCTGCGCGCAATGGTGGCCGGTGCGCACGGCCACGCCTTCGTAGTCGAGGATGGTCCCGATGTCGTGAGGGTGGGCGCCCTCCAGCACGAAGGAGACGACGGCCGCCTTCTCCGGGGCGGTGCCGACGATGCGCAGGCCGGGCACCTCGAGCAGCCGCTCCGTCGCATACGTGAGGAGGCCATGCTCGTGGCGGGCGATGCGGTCCAGGCCGATCGCGGTCACGTAGTCGAGGGCGGCTCCGAACCCGATCACGCCCGCGATGTTGGGCGTGCCCGCCTCGAACTTGTAGGGCAGCTCGTTGTAGGTCGTCTTCGCGAAGGTGACGGACAGGATCATGTCGCCGCCGCCCTGCCAGGGGGGCATGGCCTCGAGGAGGGCCTGCTTGCCGTAGAGCACGCCCACCCCGGAGGGCCCGTAGATCTTGTGGGCGGAGACCGCGTAGAAGTCGGCGTCCAGGGCCTTCACGTCCACCGCGAGGTGGGGGGCGGCCTGGGCGCCGTCCACGAGGACGACCGCGCCCGCGGCGTGGGCCAGCTCGACCATCCGCCGGACGGGGTTGATGGTGCCGAGCGCGTTCGAGACGTGGGCCACCGCCACGACCTTCGTGCGCGGCGACAGCCACCGCTCGTACTCCTCCATCACCACCCGCCCCTGGTCGTCGAGGGGAGCCACGCGCAGGGTCGCGCCCTTCTCCTCGCACAGCATCTGCCAGGGCACGATGTTCGAGTGGTGCTCGAGGCCGGTGATGAGCACCTCGTCGCCGGGGCCGACGTTCCGGCGGCCGTAGGTCTGGGCCACGAGGTTGATGGCGGAGGTGGTGCCGGCGGTGAGGATCGTCTCCTTGACCGAGCCCGCCCCCAGGAACTTCTGCGCCTTCACCCGCGCCGCCTCGTAGGCGTCGGTGGCCTTCATGGAGAGGGAGTGCACGCCGCGGTGGATGTTCGAGTAGAACTCCGCGTAGACCCGCTGCTCCGCCTCGATCACCGGGCGCGGCTTCTGCGCGCTGGCCGCGTTGTCGAGGTAGACGAGCGGATGGCCGTGCACGGTCTGGGAGAGGATCGGGAAGTCGCGCCGCAGGGCGGCCACGTCGAGGGTGGCCTGGGAGCCTTCCGCGCGCCTGGTCCGGGCGGCCGTGCTCATACCGTCGCCTCCTTGATCTCCGGCGGGCCGGGCAGGCGCCGCTGCAGGTGCTCGGTGAGGTCCGCGCGCAGCGCCTCCACCCCGATGCGCTGCACGACCTCGCTCGCGAAGGCGTAGGTGAGCAGCGCGCGCGCCGCCTCCTCGCCGATGCCGCGCGAGCGCAGGTAGAAGAGGGCCAGGGGATCGAGCTGGCCCGTGGTCGAGCCGTGCTTGCACTTGACGTCGTCGGCCAGGATCTCGAGCTGGGGCAGGCTGTCCACCAGGGCCTCCCGGGACAGGATCAGGTTCTTGTTGGTCTGGATGGCGTCCGTCTTCTGGGCGCCCGCCCGCACGAGGATGCGGCCCACGAACACGCCGCGGGCCCGGCCGTCCACGATCCCCTTGTACAGCTCGCGCGTGGTGCAGTGGGGCTGGGCATGGTCCACCCAGGTGTGGATGTCCGTGTGCTGGCTGTCGCCGGCCAGGAAGAGGCCGTCGAGCACGCACTCGCCGCCCTCGCCCGCGAACACCTGCCGGAGGTCGAGGCGGCTCAAGGAGGCGCCCAGCGCGATCGCGTGGGAGGTGAAACGGCTGGCGCGGCCCTGGGTGACGCAGAGCGAGCCGACGTGGAAGGCGGTCGCGCTCTCCCGCTGGACGCGGTAGTGGTCCAGGATGGCGCCGTCCTCGAGCGCGACCTCGGTGACGGCGTTGGTCAGGTAGACGGCACCCGCCGCCCCGTCATAGCTCTCGACCACCGTGGCCTGGCTGCCACGGCCGGCCACGATCAGCACGCGTGGATGGCTGGCGGTCGGACCGTCGGTGCCCGAGGCGGACAGGAAGGCGATCTGGATCGGGTCCGTCACCACCGCGTTCGCCGCCACCGAGATGCAGGCGCCGTCGTCCAGGAACGCGGAGTTGAGCGCGACGAACGGCCGTCCGGGCCCGCTGGCCTGGCGATCCAGGTAGGGCTGCACGAGCTCGGGCTGGCGGTCCAGGACCTCGCGCAGGCTGCGGACCTGCACGCCCTCCGGGGCCGGCGCCGACGAGAGCTCGGGAGCGTAGCGACCGTTCACGAACACGAGCTGACGGCCTTCGAGCGGCCGCCCCCTCACCGGGCGGGCGATGGAGGGCGACGGCCGCGCGAAGCGCGTGCGCGCGATCGCGGACACGCTGGTGTGACGCCAGTCTTCCAGGCGGGTGGTGGGGAAGCCCGCTTCCTCGAATGCCCGGATGCCGGCCGCGCGCAACCCGCGCACCCACTCCGGCTCCTCGGCGCGCAGGCCAGCCCGGAAGGACTCGTACTCGTCGCGCCAGTGCGCGACCTCCGCCGGGAAGGCCGGGGCCTGGGTGGCCGCGCTCATCGCGGTCCCGCCGGGGCCTCCAGCCACTCGTACCCCTTCTTCTCGAGCTCGAGCGCGAGGTCCTTGCCGCCGGACTTCACGATGCGGCCGTCCACGAGCACGTGGACGACGTCGGGCACGATGTAGTCGAGGAGCCGCTGGTAGTGGGTCACGAGGACCATGGCCCGCTCGGGGGAGCGGAGCTGGTTCACCCCGTTCGCCACCGTGCGCAGCGCGTCGATGTCGAGGCCGGAGTCCGTCTCGTCGAGGATGGCGAGGCTGGGATCGAGGACGGCCATCTGGAAGATCTCGTTGCGCTTCTTCTCGCCACCCGAGAAGCCTTCGTTCACCGGCCGCTTGACCAGCGACTCGTCCATGTCCACGACCTTGGCCTTCTCCTTGACGAGGCCGAGGAAGTCGATGGCGTCCAGCTCCGGCTGCCCGCGATGCTTGCGCACGGCGTTGACGGCCGCCTTCAGGAAGTAGACGTTGCTGACGCCGGCGATCTCGACGGGGTACTGGAAGGCCAGGAACACGCCCTCGCGGGCCCGCTCCTCCGGGCTCATGGTGAGCAGGTCCCGGCCCCGGTAGAGGACCTCTCCCCGCGTGACCTCGTAGCCGGGACGCCCGGCCAGCACGTGGGCGAGCGTGCTCTTGCCCGACCCGTTGGGTCCCATGATGGCGTGGACCTCGCCCTTCTTCACGGCAAGATCGACTCCCTTCAGGATCGCGTGGCCGTTGACGGAGGCGTGAAGGTCCCTGACTTCGAGCATGATTTCGATTCTGTTCCAATCTTGACAATTTCGTCAAGTATGCGCCTACACCGGCGCCCCTGCTACAGTCGCGCGGGATGCGCGCCTGGCTTCGCAGCGTCTTCACCGACCCCATATGCCTGGTCGTCGCGGCCAGCGTGGCCGCGATCCACACCGGCGCCCTGCGCATCCTCGTGTGGGGCTCCCGCCACTCCCCGGCCGTGCGCCATCTCTTCGTGGACGTCTGGAACTGGCTCGACTTCCTGGCCCGCACCCGGGAAGGGCAGATGCCCTACGTGGACTTCTGGAAGGAGTACCCGGTGGGGGCGGGGCTCCTCTACGTCGCGTTGTCGCCCTTCCTCGATCCCATGAAGCCGTTCGTGACCCTCACGCGCCATTACCGGATCATGGCCTTTCTCGAGCTCGCGACCGCGGTGGGGGTGTACCTCATGGCCCGCCACCGCGGCCGGCTCGTGGCGTGGGCGGCGGCGCTGCTGGCGGCCGCGCTGCCCACCGCGCTCTTCATCGCGCCCTTCCGGTTCGAGCCGGTCGTGGTGTTCCTCACGCTCGTCGGGGCCGCGCTCCACCTCCGGGGCCGCCGGCTCGCCGCGGCCGCCGTCTTCTCGGTGGGGACATGGCTCAAGTGGTATCCCGCCCTGTTCCTGATCGCGCAGGAGACGGGTGACTTCGGGCGCCCGGGGCACGAAGGGCAGTGGAAGAAGTCGCTGGCCGTGTTCGTGGCGGTCGGGCTGGCCTTCAACGTGCCCTTCCTCGCCCTGGGGTGGGTCGAGCGGCACAGCGTCTACGCCATGATCGCGCCCTACCTGTTCCACCAGACCCGCGAGCTCTACGACGACACGCTGATCGCGGTCGTGCAGAGCTGGATCGGTCCCCTTCCGCTCCAGCGCTGGGCCGGGCACCTGACCGGGCTGGGCATGCTCGCGCTTTGCTGGATCACGCGCGACAAGCCGTTCGCGGCCCGCGCGGCCCTGATCGCCCTGGCCGCCATGCCCTTCAACCGCACCTACTCGCCCCAGTTCCACCTCTGGTTCGCGCCGTTCGTGGCCCTCGTGTTCGCGGAGGCGGAAGGCGCCCCGCGGTGGGCCGTGGCCTGGGCCTGGATCGCCCTCGACGTCGTGAGCTTCCTCGTCTACCCGATCACGTTCACCGGCCGCCTGGCCGAGAAGAGCGGGAGCCCGCTGGCCGGCATCGCCCCCGGGACCTGGACCGCCCTCTTCCAGACGCTCGTCGTGCTGCGGGTGGTCGCGGTGCTCGTCCTGGCGGTGGCGGTATGGCGGGCGAGTCGGGAGGCGGAGCCGGCGCCGGCCTAGCCGACGCTGCCCTCCAGGCTGACCCCGAGCAGCTTCTGGGCCTCCACCGCGAACTCCATGGGCAGCTCCTTGAAGACTTCCTTGCAGAAGCCGTTCACGATCATGCTCACGGCGTCCTCGGGGGAGATCCCCCGCTGCTGGAAGTAGAAGATCTGGTCCTCGCCGATCTTCGAGGTCGAGGCCTCGTGCTCCATCTGGGCGGACGAGTTCAGGACCTCGATGTAGGGGAAGGTGTGGGCGCCGCACTTGTCGCCCACCAGCAGGGAGTCGCACTGCGAGTAGTTGCGGCCGTTCTCCGCGTTCTTGCCGATCTTCACGAGGCCGCGGTAGGTGTTCTGGCCGTGGCCGGCGGAGATGCCCTTGGACACGATCGTGGAGCGCGTGTTCTTCCCGATGTGGATCATCTTGGTGCCGGTGTCCGCCTGCTGGTAGTTGTTGGTGACGGCCACCGAGTAGAACTCGCCGATGGAGTCGTCGCCCTGCAGGATGCAGCTCGGGTACTTCCAGGTGATGGCGGAGCCCGTCTCCACCTGCGTCCAGGAGATCTTGGAGCCCCGGCCCTGGCACTTCCCGCGCTTGGTCACGAAGTTGTAGATGCCGCCCTTGCCGTTCTTGTCGCCCGGGTACCAGTTCTGCACCGTCGAGTACTTGATCTGGGCGCGGTCGAGGGCGACCAGCTCGACCACCGCCGCGTGGAGCTGGTTCTCGTCGCGGATGGGGGCGGTGCAGCCCTCGAGGTAGGAGACGTAGGCGCCCTCCTCGGCCACGATCAGCGTCCGCTCGAACTGCCCGGTGTTGGCGGAGTTGATGCGGAAGTAGGTCGAGAGCTCCATCGGGCAGCGCACGCCCTTCGGGATGTAGCAGAAGCTGCCGTCCGAGAACACGGCGGAGTTGAGGGTCGCGAAGAAGTTGTCGGTGTAGGGCACCACCGAGCCCAGCCACTTGCGCACGAGCTCGGGATGGTTCTGCACCGCCTCCGAGAACGAGCAGAAGATGACTCCGACCTCCTCGAGCTTCGCCCGGAAGGTGGTGGCCACGGAGACGCTGTCGAAGACGGCGTCCACGGCCACTCCGGCCAGCCGCGCGCGCTCGTGGAGGGGCACGCCCAGCTTCTCGTAGGTCTCGAGCAGCTTGGGATCGACGTCGGCGAGGCTCTTCGGGCCGTCCTTCTTCTGCTTGGGCGCGGAGTAATAGACGATCGACTGGTAGTCGATGGGAGGGTAGTGGACGTTCTGCCAGCTCGGCTCCGTCATCGTGAGCCAGTGCCGATAGGCCTTGAGCCGCCAGTCCAGGAGCCACTGGGGCTCCTTCTTCTTGGTGGAGATCAGGCGGACGACGTCCTCGCTGAGGCCGGCCGGGATCTTCTCCGACTCGATGTCGGTGACGAAGCCGGCACGGTACTCGCGTTCGATGATCTCGGATGTGGAGACGTCCTGCTTCACGCGCGCACTCCTCAGGATCCGGGAGGATCCTCGTTCACCCTATCGAATCTGTACTTTTGAGTCAAGTTAGGGATGCCCGTCCTTGACACCCCTCGGGAGGGGGGTGATCCTGCTCCGAGCTCCAAGGAGGGGAGATGCGGCACGGAGGCGCCGCGCGCCTGGCGGCGGTCGTATTCGGGCTGGCGCTGGCCGCCCGCGCGGGCCTGGCCTGCGACTCGACCGCCTGCCTGCTGCAGACACGCGGCAACAACGGCGTGCCGCCGCGCGGCGCCTGGCAGGTGGACCTCTCCTACCGCTACACCGAGCAGACGGTGGGGATGCAGGGAACCGAGCACGTCGACGTCGTGCGCCGGCCCTGGGTCGACTTCGAGAGGCAGCACATCTGGCCGCGGTTCCATCGCGAGATGGAGGGGATCGACCGCTTCTACCAGGTCGACGTCGTCTACGGCGTCGGATGGGGCAGCGCGATCCAGCTCTCGATGCCGGTCTACTCGCGCCGGAGCTACGAGGTCTTGCACGGCACGGATCCCTCCACCTACCGGACGGACGGTCCGGGCGACGTCGTGGTCGGGTTCCGGCACGTCGTGGCCGGAACCGTCGTGGCCGGACTGGCCTTCAAGCTGCCCACCGGCCGCTCCGACATCCACGATCCCTACGGCGTCTACATCCTCGACCCGATGATCCAGCCGGGCACGGGCTCGTACGACTTCGCCGGCGCGCTGCAGTACGGCTTCCGGCTGGCCGGCCTGGACGGGACGCTCTCCGGCTCCTACCAGGGCAACCGGACCAACGACCTCGGCTACCGTTTCGGCTCCGACCTCATCGGCGCCGCGACCGTGCGGCGGCGCCTGGGCGGACCGGTCTCGGGGTCGCTCCAGCTCAAGGGCATGGTGACGGGCCGGGGCACGTATCTGGGCGACGACGTCCCCTCCACGGGCGCCCGTCTCCTCTATCTCAACCCCGGCCTCCAGATGAGCCTGCCCGGGCGCAGCGCGGCCTACGCCTACCTCCCGTTCCCGGTCTACCGGGACGTCAACGACCAGCAGCTCACGCCGCACCTGTCGGTTCTCGTCGGAGTCTCGAAGAGCTTCTGAGGCGCCCGGCCGGCCGGTCAGGGCGTGACGCGGCCCTGGCCGTCGACGGTGAACGACAGGCCCGGATCGCTCGCGAAACCCGTCGCGCCCGAGTTGCCGGGCACCACCGTCACCAGGGCCACGCCGTTGGCGGTGAAGTTCTTGAGGACGTAGCCCGTGGAGTTGTCGGCGCAGGCGTTGACGTCGTTGACCCTGACCTGCTGGACCGACCCCACGGGCACGCCGCTGAGCGAAATCTCGAAGTGATCGCCGACCACGTTCATGGGAGTGACCACGAACTGCCGCCAGCTCGGGTGGAGGTGGGTCGGACCCACGAAGTCCGCGCAGTCCGAGGGAAGACCGCTGCGGCGGGCGGTCGGTGCGGTGTAGACGAAGTTGACCGTCGCCATGGTCGGAGTGGGCGGGGAGGGGGCCGAGGCGGCCCCACCCCCGCCGCCACAAGCGGCGAGGGTCGCGACGGTCGTCGCCAGGAGCAGCCGCCGGTGCACGGCGCGTATGGTCGCGCACGCGGCCCGGCGCCGCAACCCGGCCGTGACGCGCGCCACGCGTGAATGTCGGGCGCGCGTGGTCGGTGCTACTCTCTTCCGGATCATCGGGGGCAACGATGGCGTGCCGCGCCCTGTGGATGGCCGGCCTGGCCGCTCTCGCCGCGGGGACGCTCTCCGCCGGCGAAGCCCCGCTCACGATCCGGCACGACGCTCCCGACTGCGTGCTCGGCGGCCGCCCGCCGCGCGTGCTCGCCTGCATCGCGCCCGCGTCGCAAGTGGCGGGGGCCCAGGTGTCGTTCCGCTGGTCGGACGCGACGGAGTGGACGTCTCTGCCCCTGGTCTCCGACGCCCCTTGCTTCTCGGCCGCGCTGCCTCGTCCGCGGCCGGCGGCGGCGACCCTCGAGTACGTGCTCGAGGCCACCGCCCGGAGCGGCGCCACCGTTCGGAGCGGACCTCATCGGGCGCGGGTGGTGGCGGACGCCCTGGCCTGCGGCACCGGGCGCGTCGGTCCCGTCGCGACCGGTCCCGAGCCGCGAACGGCGAGCGCGCGCCGGGGGGCCGGCTCCACGGCGAGCACGCCGGCCGCCGCTGGTGCGGAAGCCGGCGGGGGCGGGGGGCACAAGGTCCTCATCGGCGTCATCGGCGTGGGAGCCGCGGCCGCCGGGGGGATCCTGGCCGCCACGGCACACGGCGCCGGACCTTCCGCCGCCCCAACGCCGCCGCCGGCCGCGGTCGGAGGCGCCCCGCCGGATCCGGCGACACTGCCTGCGCCCTCACCGTCGCCAGACCCGAACGCCACCCCACGTCCGCCGGGTGCCACGCCGCCGCCCGGCGGGCCGTCTCCAGCACCCGGCGCGCCCTCCCCGGCGCCCACTCCCGTCCCCACCCCGACGCCGGTCCCGGCGCCTACACCCACGCCGACGCCCGCGCCCACGGGTTGCGGGAACGACAGCACGGCGCCCACCACCCGGATCACCTCTCCCGGCGCCGGCGCCCACATCACCACCTCGCCCGTGTTCCTGTCAGCCTCTGCCTCCGACAACGTGGGCGTGGTCCGCGTGGAGTTCTACTACCACGTGGACGTGCAGGGCACGAGCGCGAGCGCGCAGTCCGATCCGCCGCACTTCATCCAGTCGGTCAAGAGCCCGCCCTACTCCATCTCGTACGCGGTTCCCAAGACCTGCGGGACGTTCGTGTCCTTCTCCAGCCGGGCCTACGACGCCTGCGACAACATGGCCGTCTCCGCGGACGTCCAGGTGGGGATCTGCACGACCGGGATCGTGCCCAACTCCACGAGCCTGTCCTGGACGAGCACCCTCGACGTGTCCGGGGCGGAGGCCCAGGTCGTGGTCGACGACGCGGCGGTGGTCTTCCACCCGAGCGGGACGAGCGCTGGCGTCGTCGCGGTCGCGGGTCGAGAGGTCCGGATCGAGGCGCAACTGGTGCGGGCGGATGGACATCCGGGCACCTGGAGGCTGGACTTCGCGGGCGGCGGCGTCCATGCCGGCCGGCTCCGCGTCGCCTCCGGCCAGGTGATCGGGATCGAGGACAGCTCCGTGCGGCTCCAGATGCGGGGCCAGCCGGGCGAGCGCGTGGTGCTCCTGCTCACCCTGGATCCCTGACGCCTCCCTGACGCCTCCTTGACCGGCCCCGCGCGGGGACGTAGCCTTTCCGCCCAGCGCTCCATCGCCTGTCTGGGGGTGCTGTTCCGAACGTGTCATGCCCCTGGATTGGCTGAACACGCCTCTCGACGCCGACATCGGCGAGCTCCTCGCGCGGAAGAAGCGGGCCAAGGCGATCGACACGCTGCGGCGGCAGCTCCAGGGCCGCCTCGCCCCCCCGGTCACGGTCCGCCTGCAGCTCGCGGACCTCCTCATGCAGGCCGGGCGCGTCGAGGAGGCGGTGCCGGTGCTCCTCGGCCTCGCCGACGAGTTCGCGGCCGACGGGTTCGTGGCCAAGGCGGTGGCGATCCTCAAGCGGATCGACCGCGTCCAGCCGGGCCGGCCCGAAGTGGGCGAGCGGCTCGAGAAGCTCGTCCACCAGCAGAAGCGGGTCTCCGCCCTGCCCTCGCGCCCCCGCGGCCCCGTGCCGGTGTTCGGGATCGAGGAGATCGGCGACGACCACGCGCTGATGATGGCGTCGCCGGAAGTCGCGCCGGCCCCGCCGGGCCCGCCCCTGCCGGAGCCGGAGGCGCCGCCCGCTCCGCTCGAAGAGGCCCTCGAGGAGATCGAGGACGCGGACGTCGTCGAGATCCTGGACGCGCCGCTGGAGCCCCTCGCGAGTGACGCCGCCGCGCCCCCGGACGACCAGGAGGTCCTCGAGCTGCCGTCTTCCGCCATCGAGCCGGACCTCTCGGAGGAAGAGGCGATCGACGTCGCCGCGCCGCCGTCGACGGAGGCACCGTTCGCGGTGGAGGCAGGTGCGGCTGCCCCCGCCGTCCTCGTCGAAGACGCCACGCCGGGACCTCCCGCGGCAGGCGCCGGACCGGACGCGGCCGCCGGTCGAGGAGTGGGCCGGCGGATCCGCCGCGCGCTGTGGCGGTTCCTCGCGTCCCTGCCCGGCGCCGAAGAGGGCGCTCCGACCCCCCCCGAACCGGCCACGCCCGACCCGGGTGCGCTCGAGGCGGCGCCGGTCGAGACCGTTTCCGAGGAGCCTGTGCCCGCCGAAGCGGCACCTGCTGAAGCGGCGCCCGATGAGGCCGCACCCGCTGAGGTCGCTCCGACCGTCGAGGCCGCCCCCGTCGAGGTCACGCCGGAGGTCGAGCTGGTTCCGGACACCGCCGAGGTCGAGTTCGAGACGCCGTCGCCTTCGCGGCCGGCGGGGACGGAGGCGATGTCCGAGGAAGTCTTCCGCGATCACCTCCTCGACATCGTCGAGGACGTCCTCCATCGGCCGCCGCCGCCGGAACCGGACGCAAATGCCGCGAGCGAGCGCGCGCGCGTCCTGGACCTGGCGCGCCGGCTGGTCGCTTCGCGTCTCTTCCGCGACCTCTCGGACGAGGAGCTGCTCGCGATCGTCCGCGGCCTGCGCCTCCACACCTTCGAGCCCGGAGACATCGTGGTGACGGAGGGGGAGCCCGGGCAGAGCCTGTTCACCCTCACCACCGGGCGGGTGAAGGTGTTCGTGGCCAACCCCGACTGCCGCAACTTCGAGGTCGCCTCGCTCGTGGAAGGGGACTTCTTCGGCGAGATCTCGAGCCTCTCCGGGCGCCCGCGCACGGCCACGGTGGTGGCGGCCACCGCCTGCGAGCTCCTGGAGCTGGAACGGCCCACCCTGGACTCGATCGCGCGCACCCACGCCCGCGTCCGCGACCTCCTGGAGACCTCTTACATCGAGCGCGCGAGCAGCCCGGAGGCGGCGGCCGTGCGCGCGGTGAACCTGCCCCACGTGGGCACGGCCCGGAAGGCCATCGAGGTGCTGGAGGCCCACTTCGGCGAGAGCCGGTGGGACCCGCGCATGCGCCTGCGCCTGGCCGACGTGCTGCTCAAGGCGGGCAAGCACCAGGACGCCGTCGCGATCCTGGTGGGGCTCGCCGACGACCTGGCCCGCGAGGGGTTCGCGGACAAGGCGGTGGCCATCCTCAAGAAGATCGAGCAGGTCCAGCGGCGCAACGTCGAGGTGGTGAACCTGGCGCCGCTGCTCCGGGCGGCCCCGGCCCAGGCGCGTCCGGCCCCCATGACCGGGTGGCCGGCGGGGGGGCGGCCGGCTCGCCAACGGGCCCTGACCGACGACCGCCTGCACGGCTGGCTCGTCGACCTCGTGCGCGACACCGTGGGCAAGCAGGAGCCGCCCGCCCCCGACGCCCTCGCCACCCCGGCCGTGAAGCCCTATGGTCCGGGGCTGGTCGCCAACCCGCTGTTCGAGGACTTCAGCGAGGAGGAGCTGCTCGCCTTCATCCACGGGCTCAAGCTGCTGTCGTTCGAGCCGGGAGACGTGATCATCACGGAGGGCGAGGCGGGCCAGAGCGTGTTCATCCTGGCCACCGGGCGCGTGAAGGTCTTCGTGCGCACTCCCGACCATCGAAGCGCGCGCCTGTCCGAGCTCGCGGAAGGCTCCTTCTTCGGAGAGATCTCGACCCTCTCCGGCCGCCCGCGCAGCGCCACCATCACCGCCGCCGCCCACTGCGAGATCCTGGAGCTGGACCGGGCGGCGCTCGACGCGATCAGCGCCGCGCATCCGCGCGTGCGGTCGATCCTGCAGACCTTCTCCACCGCGCGCTCCGAGGACCCGGAGGCGGCTCGCGCCCGCGGCCAGCGTCTGGCCGACTGACCGTTCACATCTTTTGAGGCAACCCGGCGCGCGCGCCGGTCGTCGTATACCGAAATGCCCCGCGGTCTGCGTGCGGCGTCCATCGCGTTGAACGCGACGGCGCTCCTGGTCGCGGCGGTCGAGGCGAGCGCGGCCGCGACGTCACCGTCGCCCCCGCCGTCCCCCGAGCTCCACATCGCGCGGGCCACGGGCCCGATCACGATCGACGCCGACCTCGACGACGCGGGCTGGAAGGGCGTCGCCCCCGTCGAGACCTGGTTCGAGACCAACCCGGGGGACAACGTGCCCGCACCGGTCGCGAACGTGGGGTACGTCACCTACGACGACCGGTATTTCTACGCCGGCTTCGTGCTCGCCGACCCCGAGCCGGGCAAGATGCGCGCGCCCGTCACCGACCGCGACGGGTTCGGAAGCGACACCGACTACGCGGGCGTCATCCTCGACACCCGCCACGACGGCAAGACCGGCGTGGAGTTCCTGGTCAACCCGCGCGGCGTCCAGTTCGACGGGGTGCTCGACGACGTGACCGGCAACGAGGACGTCTCGCCCGACTTCTTCTGGCAGGCGGCGGCCAAGGTCACCGCGACGGGCTGGACGCTCGAGATGCGCATCCCGTTCTCGACCCTCCGCTACCCGAAGGCGGACGTCGTCACGTGGGGGGTCGTGCTCTATCGGAACTACCCACGCCTGTACCGGACGCAGATGATGAGCATGCGCCTCCCGCGCGGGGGCAACTGCTTCGTCTGCCGCTTCAACACGCTGACCGGCCTCGGGGGCCTTCCTTCCGGGGGCCACGTGGTGGTCGCGCCCTACGTCAGCGCCAGCGAGACGGGCCGCCCCCCGGGCGACGTGCTGGGCGCGCCGCTCGAGAACGAGCCCGTGGACGGCCACGTCGGGGGCGACCTGAAGTGGGTCCCGAGCGCGAGCGTGGCCGTGGACGCCACCGTGAACCCCGACTTCTCGCAGATCGAGTCCGACGTGGCCCAGATCGGGGCCAACGAGCGCTTCGCCCTCTTCTTCCCGGAGAAGCGCCCGTTCTTCCTCGAGGGCAGCGAGCTGCTCCTCTCGCCCATCCAGGCCGTGTACACCCGCACGATCACGTCGCCGCGCTGGGGGGCGCGCGCGACCGGGAAGTGGGGGCCCACGGCCTATACCGGCCTCATCGTCGAGGACAGGGGCGGGGGCAGCGTCGTCCTCCCGGGGCCCAACGGCTCCGATCTGGCCGACCAGGAGTTCCGTTCGTACGTCGCCATCGGACGGGTGCGCCGCGACGTGGGGCGCTCGATCGTGAGCGTGCTCGGCACCGACCGCGAGATCAGCGGCGGCGGCTACAACCGCGTCCTCGGTCCCGACTTCCAGTGGCGGCCCACCGGCCGCGACACCATCACCGGGCAGCTCCTCTTCAGCCGCAGCCAGACGCCGAACCGTCCGGACCTGGCCGGCGAATGGACGGGACAGACCCTTGCCGGTCACGGCCTCGACTTCTGGTACAGCCACCAGACGCGGACGATCGACTGGTTCACGGAGGGCAAGGACTTCTCGGACGAGTTCCGGGCCGACACCGGCTTCGTGCCCCAGGTCGGCTACCGGTCGGGCTACGGGGAGACGGGCTACACCTTCCGGCCGGAGGGATTCCTGCGGCGGCTCCGCACCTTCGCGATCGCGGAGGCCCAGGAGGACCGCCAGGGCGCGCTGATCAACCGCGAGCTCTCGTTCGGGGCGGGCATGGACGGCCGCTTCAACTCCTTCATGCGCTTCCGCTACGGCTTCTCGCGCGTCCGCGCGGGCGACATCACCGTGCCCCGCCACCGGCTCTACTACCAGATCAACGCCAGCCCCACGCGCCGGCTCAGCGACCTCAGCCTGCAGGGCTTCGTGGGGCAGGAGGCCGACTTCGACAACGCGCGCACGGGCACGGGCGCGGACGTGCGGCTCTCGGGCGCGATCCGGCCGACGAGCCACCTCGAGTTGAGGGTGGACGGCGGCCTGCGCTGGCTGAACGTCTCTCCGCCCGATCGCCCCGCCGGCCGGCTCTTCACCGCCCAGGTGGAGCGCGTCCGTGCCACCTACAACTTCACCGCCCGGTCCTTCCTGCGCGTGATCGCGCAGTACGTGGACACGCGCCGCGACCCCGCCCTCTACATCGACCCCGTCACGCCACGCGACGCGTCCTCGAGCGCCTCCGTCCTCTTCTCCTACAAGCTCAACTGGCAGACCGTCCTCTTCCTCGGCTACGGGGACAGCCGGGCCCTGTCCGAGGCGGAGACCCTGGAGCGCGAGGACCGCCAGTTCTTCCTCAAGCTGTCGTACGCGTTCCAGCGCTGAGCGCGGGCGCCTCTTCGGTATAGATTGGCCGGGCTTGTTCGATCCCCAGCGCTTCCTGGCCCAGATCGTCGTCATCATCGTGGCCACGCGCCTCCTGGGCGGCCTGGCCGCGCGCCTGGGCCAGCCGCGCGTGGTGGGCGAGATCGCGGCCGGCCTGCTCCTCGGCCCTTCGCTGCTTGGCCGCCTGGCCCCGGATCTGTCCGCGTGGCTGTTTCCACCCATGACGTTTCCGGTCCTGATGGCGGTGAGCCACCTCGGGCTCCTGCTCTTCATGTTCCTGGTCGGCCTTCACCTCGACCTCGGGCGGCTGCGCGCCTCCGGCCGGACCGCGCTCGTCACGAGCCCGGTCAGCATCGTGGTGCCGCTCGGCCTGGGAATGGCGGTGGCGGGGGCGGTGCGTCCGCGCTTCGCGCCCGGCGTCGCACCGCTGCCGTTCGCGCTCTTCATGGGCGTGGCCTTGAGCGTGACCGCGTTCCCCGTGCTCGCGCGCATCCTCGAGGAGCGAGGCCTGACCGGGACGCGCATCGGCGTGATCGCCATCGCCTGCGCCGCCGTGGACGACGTGGCCGCCTGGTGCCTGCTCGCGGGCGTGACCGCCTACGTCCGCGCGGCGGCGGGCAGCGCCTCGCTCTTCCGCACGCTGGCCCTCCTCCTGGTCTTCGTCGCCGCCACCTTCTTCCTGCTCCGGCCGCTCCTCCACCGCCTTCTGGACCGGCCGACGGCGGCCGTACTGCCCGTGGCGGTGGTGACTCTCCTCGCCTGGGCCGCGGTCACGGAAACGATCGGCGTGCACGCGCTCTTCGGCGCGTTCCTGGCCGGCATCGCCATGCCGCGCCGCGAAGAGCTCCGGCAAGGCCTGAAGGTCAGCCTGGAGGCGGTGACGTCGGTGGTGCTGCTGCCGCTGTTCTTCGCCTCCACCGGCCTGCGCCTCGACGTCGGGTGGCTGGATGGGGCGGCGGCCTGGACCGCCTTCGGGTTGATCCTGCTGGCCGCGGTGGGAGGCAAGCTGGGCGGATCGATGGTGGCGGCGCGCCTGTCCGGGATGGGCTGGGCGGACGCCGCCGTCCTGGGCCTGCTCCTCAACACGCGCGGCCTGGTCGAGCTCGTGATCCTTTCCGCGGGCCTCGATCTCGGAGTGCTGACCCCGCCCGTCTACTCGATGATGGTGCTCATGGCGCTCGTCACCACCGCCATGGCCACGCCCCTGCTCCAGCTCTTCGCGCCCGCGTCGCGCTGAGCGCGGACGCGGATTCGCGCGTCCGCCGCCCGTCGCCCCGGCCCGGGTGATTACGATGGAGGAGTGGCGCGCCCGCCGTCCGGCGCGTGACCGGAAAGGAAGCATTCATGCCTCTCTACGTCCTCCCCGACCTCGATTACGACTACGGCGCCCTCGAGCCCCACATCTCGGGTCAGATCATGGAGCTCCATCACGACAAGCACCACGGGACCTACGTCAAGAAGGCCAACGAGACCCTGGAGAAGATCGACGAGGCGCGCGCGAAGTCGGACTTCACGCGCATCGCCGGCCTCGAGAAGGCGCTCGCCTTCAACCTCTCGGGCCACATCCTGCATTCGCTGTTCTGGCGCAACCTGACGCCCAAGGGCGGCGGGCGGCCGCGCGGAGCCCTCGCCGACGCGATCGTGCGCGACTTCGGGACCTTCGACGGCTTCCAGAAGCAGCTCAGCGAGGTCGCCGGCTCGATCATGGGATCGGGCTGGGGCGCGCTCATCTTCGAGCCGATGGCGGGGCGGCTGCTGACCTGCCAGATCTATGACCACCAGTCGAACCTCGCCCAGGCCGGCCTGCCCCTGCTCGTGATCGACGCCTGGGAGCACGCCTATTACCTCCAGTACAAGACGGAGAAGGCAAAGTTCTTCGAGGCGGTCTGGAACCTGTGGAACTGGGACGACGTGTCCGAGCGCTACGAGGCCGCGCGCGCCTTCAACCTGCTCATTCCGGAGACGGTGGAGAAGGCGGGGAAGCGCTGAGGGCACGTCCGGTCTCGTCCAGGATGTCGCGGATGGCCTCGGCGGCGACCTTCTGGCCCCCCTCGCCGAGGTGTCCCATGCCGTCGAGGGCCAGGTCGGCGAACTCCAGGCCGCGCGCGCGATAGCGC
>JBGPBV010000104.1:0-25166 GCA_041481445.1 Vicinamibacteria bacterium | reverse complement strand
GGCCCTGGCGGTTCCGGCAGCCCGGGCGCCGCCCCGTCGGGGGCTCCGGCATCCGGAGCGGCGACGGCTTCGAACGCGTCCCCGGCGGCGGAGACGGCGCCCGGGGCGCCCGGCGGGCAAGGTGACAACGGCGGGCGCCGGGGGCAGGGCCGCGCCGGCATGGGCGGACCCGGCGGCCAGGGAGGTGGTGGCGCTCAAGGCGGCGGTGGTGGTCAAGGTGGCGGCGGGCGCGGGATGGGCGCCGCTCAGCGGGGGTCGGGCGGAGGCGGCGGACGGCCCACGGTCGTGTTCGTCCTCGGCCCCGACGGCAAGCCCAAGCCGCAGCCCGTCCGCACCGGAATCAACGACGGCCAGTGGGTCGAGGTCGTGAGCGGCCTCGACGAAGGCGCCCAGGTCATCACGGGCATCGGGGCTCCCGGCGCGACGGCAGGCGGACCGCGGCCGAGCGGCTCCCCGGGGACCACCAACCCCTTCGCGCCGCAGCCGCAGCGGCGCCAGCGGGGCTGAGCGCGGTGGCGGACGGTGAGCGGCTCCTCGTCCAGATCGTCGACCTCAAGAAGTCCTACGTCGTCGGAGACGTGACCGTGCACGCCCTGCGCGGGCTCGACCTCGAGATCGCCAAGGGCACCTTCCTGGCCGTGGTGGGCGCCTCCGGGAGCGGCAAGTCGACCTTCATGAACATCGTGGGCCTGCTCGACCGCCCCACCTCCGGGCGCTACCTGCTCGAGGGCGAGGACGTGTCGGGGTTCGACCGCGACCGGCGCGCGCAGCTCCGGAACCGGAAGATCGGCTTCGTGTTCCAGAGCTTCAACCTGCTCCCGCGCACGTCCGCGCTCGAGAACGTGGAGCTGCCCATGCTCTACAGCCCGGACGCGCCCGCCGCCGCCGCCCGCCACGCCCGGGCCCAGGCCCTGCTCGACGTCGTGGGCCTCGGACCGCGCACCCACCACACGCCGAGCCAGCTCTCGGGCGGCCAGCAGCAGCGGGTGGCCATCGCGCGCGCGCTGGTCAACGACCCGGAGATCCTGCTCGCGGACGAGCCCACCGGAAACCTCGACACGCGCACCAGCGTGGAGATCATGGAGGTCCTGCAGCGGCTCAACCGCGACCAGGGCCTCACGATCATCCTCATCACCCACGAGCACGACATCGCGGAGTACGCCCATCGCGAGGTCACGTTCCGGGACGGGCGCGTCGTCTCCGACCGCAAGGTGGAGAGCCGGCGCGACGCCGCCCTCGAGCGGGCGGCCCTGCCCGAGGAGGCGGTGACATGAAGCTTCGGAACGTCCTGCGCATCGCCATGGTCGCCATCCGCCGCAACGCCGTCCGCTCCGCCCTCACCATGCTCGGCGTGATCATCGGCGTGGCCAGCGTCATCGCCATGATCTCGCTGGGCTCCGGGGCCCGCGCCGCCATCGACGAGCAGATCCAGCAGCAGGGCACCAACGTCATCTACGTCTCCGCGGGCAGCTTCGGGCGCGGTCCGGGCGTCGCGCGCGGGGGAGCGGGCAGCACGAGCACCCTGACCCTGGACGACGCCCAGGCCATCGTGCGCGAGGTGCTGACGGTGGCGCGCATGAGCCCCATGGCCCGCGGCCGGGCCCAGGTCGTGGCCGCGAACCAGAACTGGAACACGTCGGTGGAGGGCGGGGACGAGGACTACATCGTCATCCGCAACTGGGCGGTCGCCTCCGGCGACGATTTCACCGCCCGCGACGTGGCGGTGGCGGAGAAGGTCGCGCTGCTGGGGCCGACGGTGGCGAGGACCCTGTTCCCGGACTCCGATCCCGTGGGGCAGATCATCCGGGTCAAGAACCTGCCCTTCCGGGTGCTCGGGGTGCTGACCTCGAAGGGCCAGAACCAGTGGGGACAGGACCAGGACGACGTGATCGTGGCGCCCTACACCACCGTGCAGAAGAAGCTGCTGGGGATCACCTACCTCCAGCAGATCGTGCTCTCCGCCACCTCCAGCGACAACGTCGAGCCGGCCGCCGTCGACATCACCAAGCTGATGCGGCAGCGGCACAAGATCCAGGACCCCGCCGACGACGACTTCACCGTGCGCACGGTCGAGGAGATGGCGTCCACCCGCACGCAGATGGCGGACACGATGACCATGCTCCTCATGAGCGTGGCCTCGGTCAGCCTGCTCGTGGGCGGGATCGGCATCATGAACATCATGCTCGTCTCGGTGACGGAGCGGACGCGCGAGATCGGCCTGCGCATGGCGGTGGGGGCGCGCACCCGCGACATCCTCCGCCAGTTCCTGGCGGAGGCGGTGAGCCTCTCGATCGTGGGAGGCGCGATCGGCGTGGTGCTGGGCCTGACCGTGTCCCGGGTGCTCACGAGCGGGCTGGGCTGGCCCACCCTCATCACCCCGTCCGCGATCGTGGTGGCCTTCGCCTTCGCGGGCGCCGTCGGCGTCTTCTTCGGCTTCTACCCCGCGCGCAAGGCCGCGGAGCTGGATCCGATCGAAGCCCTCAGGTACGAATAGACACGCCGAGTCCCGGCCCTTCCGGCAGCACGATTCGTCCCGCCCGCACGGTGGCGCCCTGGTAGGGGTCTGATTCCAGCAGCAGGTTGCCGTCCAGGTCGGCGGTGTCCACCAGCGGCGAGAGGTGGGCGGCGGCGGTGATCGCGACCGACGACTCGATCATGCACCCGAGCATCACCTTCATCCCGTGCGCGCGCGCCACCGCGATCATTCGCAGCGCCTCCGCGATGCCGCCGCACTTCATGAGCTTGATGTTGATGCCGTCGAAGGCGCCGGCCAGGGCCGGGATGTCCGCGGCCCGGTGCACGCTCTCGTCCGCGTACAGGGGCAGCGGGCTGAGCCGCCGCAGCTCGCGCGTCTCCTCGATCATGGCCGCCGGGAGGGGCTGCTCGACGAGCTCCACCCCGAGGGAGGCCAGCCATTCCAGCCGCTCGAGCGCCCCCGCCGGCGTCCAGCCTTCGTTGGCGTCGACGCGCAGCCGCCGGTCGGTGGTGTCGCGCACCGCCTCCAGCACCGCGCGGTCGTCCTCCGATCCCATCTTCACCTTCAGGATCGGATAGTCCGCGGCCTCGCGCACCTTCGCCACCACCACGTCGGGGGCGTCCATCCCGATCGTGAAGGACGTCTGCGGGGTATCGGACGGGTCGAGCCCGAGCAGCTCGAAGAGCGGGGCTTGCAGGCGCTGGCCGGCCAGGTCGTGGAGGGCCATGTCCACCGCCGCCTCCGCCGAGGACTGGCCGGGCACGGCCGCGCGTCGCGCCGCCACCCCGAACGCGCGCGCGTCGCCCAGGCGGCCCGCCATCTCCTCGACCGCGGCCGCGGCGGAGGCGCGGTCCTCGCCGTAGCGCAGGATGGGCGCGGCCTCTCCCAGGCCGACCCGCCCCTCCGCCTCCGCCTCCACGAGCAGGTTGGAGCGGACCTCGGAGGCGCCGCGCGCGATGCGGAAGACGTGGCGCAGGCGCAGGTCGAGCGGACGATGGCGCAGGGTGGGATGCATGGGCGGCGATTATACGGGCCGCGATTGACCTGCCGGAGCGAGTGTTCGATGATGGCGGGCTCACGAGGAGGGACATGACCCGAGCGCGGGGCGGGGCGGGGGCGAGGATCGCAGTCTGGACGTGGCTGGCCGCGCTGGCGTGGACTCCGGCTCCGGCGGTGGGCCTAGCCCGCCAGGCCGTCGTGCTGGGCGCGGTCGAGAACATGTACTCCGCGCCCGATCCCGACAAGGACGTGGTCAGCCAGGCCCTCCTGGGCCAGGTCGTCGGCGTGCTGGAGACGCGCGACGGCTTCGCGCGGATCGAGACCCCCGACCACTACACGGGATGGGTCCCCGCCCGCGCGGTGTTCGAGTACGCGGACGGCACGGCGGCGCGCTACGCGGCCAAGGGGACGGTGGCGGAGGTCACGAGCCTCATGGCCAACCTGTACCGCGCCCCCGACGTGACCACCGCCCGGCCCAAGGCCCAGGCGCCGCTCGGGGCGCGGCTCGAGGTGACCCGCCCGGCGGAGGACCCTCAGAAGCGATGGCTCACCGTCCGCCTTCCCGGCGGCGAGCCCGCCTACGTGCAGTCGGGGGACGTGCGCATCGTCGACGCCGAGGCGGCGCGCACGCGCGGGTCGGAGGCCGACCTCGTGGCCACCGCCCGGCGCTTCGCCGGCGTGCCCTACCTCTGGGGCGGGATGAGCGCGCACGGCGTGGACTGCTCCGGCCTCACCAGCCGCGTCTATGCCGCCCACGGCGTCGAGCTGCGCCGGGACGCGGACATGCAGTTCGACGATCCGCGCGCGCGCCCGGTCGAGCGGGCCGACCTGCGCCCGGGAGACCTCGTGTTCTTCGGCCAGAAGAAGATCACCCACGTCGGGATGTACGTGGGCGACGGGCGGTTCATCAACGCCACCACCCACACCCGTCCGGACGTGCACGAGGAGTCCCTCGACGATCCCTACTGGGTCGCGCTGTACCGCGGGGCGCGCCGGCCGCAGTGAGCCCGGGCCCGGTGATCCAGGACCCGCTGCTCGTCTTCGCCTACCTGGCCGCCCTGGTCGCGATCGTCTTCCAGGTCGCCCGCCTGCCCGCGCTGCGCCCGCTCTTCGACCGCCTGCCCGCCCTGGTGTGGACCTACTTCCTGCCCATGCTCTCCACCACCGCGGGCGTCCTGCCCGCGGAGAGCCCGGTCTACCGCGCGATCGCGCGCTACCTGCTCCCGGCCAGCCTCGCCCTGCTGCTCCTGTCCTCCGAGCTCAAGGCCATCGCGCGCCTGGGGCGGACGGCGCTGGTGGTGATGACGGCGGGCATGATTGGCATCATGCTCGGCGGCGTCACCGGGTTCCTCGTGCTGCGGCCCTGGCTGCCCGCGGAGGCCTGGAAGGCGGTGGGGGCGCTGGTGGCGACCTGGATCGGCGGCAGCGCGAACCTGGTCGCGGTCGCCAACGCCCTCGGCCTCTCGCCCGAGCTGCAAGGCGTCCTCATCATCGTGGACACCGTGGTCGCGTACTCGTGGATGGGCGTCCTCATCTGGCTGGCCGGACGCCAGGAGGTCTTCGACCGCTGGAACCGCGCCGAGCGCGGGGACGTGGAGGGAGTAGGCGCGCGCCTGGCCTCCCTGCGCGACAAGCCGACGCGGCCGTCCACGGTCGCGGACATGACGCTGATGGTCGGCCTGGCCGTGGTGCTCACCGCCGCCTGCCTCAAGGCGGGCACGCTGCTGCCGCCCGTCGGCCAGGTCCTCAACGCGTTCTCGTGGGCGATCATCCTGCTCACCACCGCCGCCCTCCTCTTGTCCCTCACGCCCCTCGCCCGCCTCGAGCAGGCGGGCGCCTCCACCGTGGGCTACGCGGGGTTCTATCTCCTGCTCGCCTCCGTGGGCGCTCAGGGCGACCTGCGCAAGGTCGTCTCCCATCCGCAGTTCATCCTGCTCGGCGCGATCGTCATCGTGGTCCACGCCGTCCTGCTCTTCGCCGCCCTCCGCCTGATGCGCGCGCCGCTGTTCTTCCTGGGCGCGGCCAGCCAGGCTTGCGTGGGCGGGTACTCGTCGGCGCCGCTGGTGGCGGCGATCTACCATCCGGCCATGGCCCCGGTCGGGCTCCTCCTGGCCGTTCTCGGCAACGTCGTGGGCACCTACCTCGGCCTGGCCGTGGCCCAGGGCCTGTCCGGGCTCGCGCGATGAAGCGCGCCTTCCCGACGACCGCCAACACATGGAGGCTCCCTTGAAGTGTCCCTGGTTCCGCCCGGCCGCAGTCGCGCTGTCCACCCTGGTCGTCCTGCCCGCGGCACGCGCCGAGGCGGGCGAGAAGGAGGACGTGCTGTGGTCGCACCTCCGCGCGAGAGTGCAGGACGTCGAGAAGCGCCTCGACGGCGTGCTCGGCCTCTCCGTGAAGGACCTCAAGACGGGAACGTCCTTCGAGGTCCGTCCGGACGAGCCGTTCCCGCTGGCCTCGTCGATCAAGCTCGCCGTCCTCTACGAGCTCTATCGCCAGGCCGACGAGGGAAAGATCGACCTCGCGCAGGTCACGCGGCCGCCGGTGCCGCGCGTGAAGGGCGGAGGCGTCCTGCAGGAGCTGGGCGACAAGGTCAGCCTGACCTGGCGCGACGTCGCCGTGATGATGGTCGGCTGGTCCGACAACGAGGCCACCAACGTGCTCATCGACCGGCTCGGCATGCCCGCGATCAACCATCGCCTCGAGGACGACCTCGACCTCGACCACACGCGCCTCCGGCGCAAGATGATGGACCTGGAGGCGGCGCGACGCGGGGACGAGAACGTCGGCACGCCGTCGGAGATGCGCCACCTCGTGGAGGCGATCTACGCGGGCAAGGGCCTCTCCCCCGCCGCCGCCCGCGACATCCGCGCCGTGCTCGCCACGCCCAAGGACTCTCCGTTCCGCGTGCCCCTGCCGGAGGGATTGACCGTCCTGGACAAGCCGGGCTCCCTCGAGGCCGTGCGCTGCGTGACCGCCGTCGTGGACCTGCCCGGACGGCCGTACGCGGTCAGCATCGATACGACGTTCCTGCACCGCGACGCGGACGGAGAAGCGGCCATCCGCGAGATCTCGGCCGTCCTCTACGAGACCTTCGACCGGCTGGCCCGCTCCAGCGACCTGGGCCGCGTGATCAGCGAGCGCTGAGGGCGGCCCGGGCCAGCCGCTCGCGCAGCGGCAGGGGGGTGAGGCCGAGCTCGCCGGCCAGGCGGCCGTCGTCGATGGCCTGGGGGATGCCCTCCACACGCGCGCGCCCGCAGGTCACCGTGACCTCCCGGCGCAGGCCGCCGACGTACTCCGCGAGGTCCCCGCCGCGCCAGCTCTCCGCGGGCCCGTTGTAGAGGGTGTGGGCGGCGGGGGCCACGGCGAGCAGGCCGCCGATCGCCTCCGCCACGTCGTCGACGTGCACGAGGGGGATGACCTCGTCCTCGGCATACGGGATGTCGATGGTGGCGGGCGCGTCCCCGCCCAGGGCCTCGAAGAGGCGGCTCCGCCAGGGCGACGCGGTCTCGCCCGCCCCCGCCCCCACCACCATCGCGATGCGCAGGGCGACGAATCCCACGCCCCCGGCACGGCGGTGGGCCTCTCCCGCCACCTCCACGTAGCGCTTGGCCACGCCATAGACGTCGTCCGGGGAGGCGGGCACCGTCTCCGCGACGCGCCCGAACTCGGCGAAGCGCTTCGACCCGTAAGCGCTGATCGAGCTGCCGAAGACGAAGGTCTCCACGCCGGCGCGCCGGGCGCGCTCGAGCAGGGCCAGGCTGGCCCCCACGTTGACGCGCAGCGCCTCCTCGGGGCGCAGGCGGGAGGCGGTGTTGAGGAGGCCGGCCAGGTGGACGACGTCGTCGACGCCCTGGGACTCGAAGAGGACGGAGAGGAAGCCGGGGTCGGTGAGGTCGCCGACCAGGTAGGGCCACTCCGGCGGGCGGGCGAAGGTCCGATCGCTGGCCAGCACGTCCAGGCCGCGCCCGGCGAGGGCGGCGCAGACGGCCGTGCCCAGGAAGCCGCCCCCGCCCGTCACCAGGATCATCTCTGCCGTCCTCAGGTCTCGGTGGCGACCAGGTCCTCGAAGGTCTCGCGGCGCCGGATGAGGCGCACCTGGCCGTCCTCGACCATCACCTCCGCCGGCCGCGGACGCATGTTGTAGGTGGAGGCCATCACGAAGCCGTAGGCGCCGGCGTCGCGCACCGCGAGCAGATCGCCCGGCTCGACCGTCTCCAGCTCGCGGTCGCGCGCGAAGGCGTCGGCGGTCTCGCACACGGGCCCCACCACGTCCACCAGCCGCGACGCGCGCCCCCGGGCCTGCAACGGCTCGATGCGGTGGTGCGCCTTGTAGAGGGCGGGGCGCAGGAGGTCGTTCATCCCCGCGTCCACGATCACGAACCGCTTGCCGTGGCTCTCCTTGACGTAGAGGACCCGCGTGAGCAGCGCGCCCGCCCGCGCCACCAGCGACCGGCCCGGCTCCAGCAGCACCGTCAGCCCGAGGCCGCGGAGCAGGGGCACGACGGCGGCGGCGAACTCGTTGACGTCGGGGCCCGTGCCCTCCTCGTAGTTCACCCCCAGCCCGCCCCCGATGTCGATGGTGCGCAGCTCGTAGCCCTCGGCCAGGAGCCGTCGGGTCAGGTCGACCAGCGCCGCCACCGCCTCCCGCAGCGGCGCCAGCGAGCGGATCTGCGACCCGATATGGCTCTGCACGCCCACGACGTCGATCCCGGGCAGGCGCCGCGCGCGCTCGAGGATGCCGGGCGCGGAGGCGATGTCCACGCCGAACTTGTTGTCGCGGAGGCCGGTCGAGATGTAGGGATGCGAGCGGGCGTCGATGTCGGGGTTGACGCGCAGGGTGAGAGCGGCCCGGCGGCCGCGGGAGGCGGCGAGGGCGGAGATCCGGCCGATCTCGTCCTCGCTCTCGGCGTTGAACTCGCCGATGCCGGCGTCGAGGCCGGCCGCGATCTCCTCTTCGGTCTTGCCGACCCCGGAGAACACGATCCGCTCGGGTGGGAACCCCGCGCGCAGGGCCGCCTGCAGCTCGTACCCGGACACGATGTCGGCCCCGGCTCCGAGGGAGGCGAGCAGGCGGAGGATCGCCCCGCTGCCGTTGGCCTTGAGCGCGTAGCAGATGCGGTTCGGCACGCCCGCGAACGCCGTCTCATAGCTCCGGTACGCGGCCACGATCGCGTCGCGGCTGTAGACGTACAGGGGCGTGCCGTGACGGGCGGCCGCCTCCTCGAGCGACACGCCGTCGCAGAGGAGGGACGGCCCGCGCCGTTCGAAGCCGGTCACGTCCGCGCGCGCCCGTTGCGCAGGGTGGCCGCGGCCAGGCCGCTGAGCCCGATGACGCCCACGAGGTTGGGGAAGACCTGGAGGCCGTTCATGAGGTCTCCCCAGGCCCAGACGAGGTCGACCTTGCCGATGGCGCCGAGCACGACCAGGCCGCAGTAGACCCAGCGATAGGGCATGGTGATGCGCCGGCCGAAGACGTACTCCAGGAACTGCTCGCCGTAGTAGGCCCACCCGATCAGCGTCGTGTAGCCGAAGAGGAAGGCGCACACGGCCACGATCCACCCGCCTTTCGGGATCGTGGTGCCGAAGGCCTGGGCGACGACGGCGGTGCTGGTCAGCCCCGACCGCCAGACGCCGGTGACCAGGATGGTCAGCGCGCTGATGCTGGAGGTCACGAACGAGACGATGAAGACCTCCATCACGGCGTTGAGGCCCTGCTGGCGCGGCTCCCGGCTGCGCGCGGTCGCGTAGGCCACCGCGGCCGTGCCGTAGCCCGCCTCGTTGGCGTAGATGCCGCGGGCGACGCCGTAGCGCATGGCGACCATGATACCGGCCCCGGCCGTCCCCCCCATCACCGCGCCCATGGAGAAGGCCTCCCGCAGGATCAGGGCAAGGACGGAGGGGAGCTGGCCGGCGTGGGTGACGATCACGATCAGCCCACCCACGAGGTAGAGGCCGACCTTGAGGGGGGCCAGCTTTTCCGCCGCGCGTCCGATCGACTTGATGCCCCCGATGATCACGAGCCAGGTCAGGACGGCCACGGCCACGCCGGAGGCCAGGGTCGGGATGCCGAACTGGCTCTTGAGGACCACCGCGATCGAGTTGGGTTGCGACATCGGGGTCGTGGTGAGGGCGGCGATCCCGGCGATGAGGGCGTAGGCCCAACCCAGCCGCGGCAGCTTCATGCCGTCGCGCAGGTAGTGCATCGGGCCCGCGCTGAGGCCTTCCGCGCCGACCACTCGGAACTCGAGGCCGAGCACCGCCTCCGTGAACTTGATCGCGGTGGCGAAGAAGCCGTAGGCCCAGATCCAGAACACCGCGCCCGGCCCTCCCGTCACCACCGCCGTGGCCACCCCCGCGATGTTGCCCGTCCCGATGGTCGCGGCCAGGGCGGTCATGAAGGACTGGAACGGGCTCAGCGCCCCGCGGGCATCGCTGTCGCGCGCCGGGGCCATGGCCCGGACGGCCTCGGGGAAGCGCGTGATCTGCACCACGCGCAGGCGGAGGGTGAGGAACAGGCCGGTGCCGAACAGGAGCGCCATCGTCCAGGGCCCGAAGATCGCGTCCGCGGCCCAGAAGATGAAGGCGGCGAGGGCGCCGCCCAGAGGGCGCAGGAGCTCAGGCATGGCCGCGCATCATATGCGGGAATCGAAAAGGGCGGGCGCCCGCGAAGGACGCCCGCCCGGCACGTCAGGAGCGACGCGAGCTAGAACTCGAAGCGCGCGCCGATCTGGAAGATCCGCTGCTCGCTCTGCCGGAAGTCGCCCGCGAACCGGGTCGGCTGTCCGAACGAGGTCGAGTTCTGGTTGGCCACGTAGGTGTTGGGGTTGTCCGCGTTGCTCAGGTTGAAGCCCTCTCCGATGACCTCGAAGCGGGTGTGGCTTCCCAGCCGGAACCTCTTCGAGACGCGGATGTCGAGCTGCGTGAAGGTCGCGCCGCGGCCGGAGTTGAGGGTGGCCACGCCGGCGGGCAGGTCGCGGTTGGTCCCGTCGCGGTTGCCGTCCACGCCGGTGATGATGTTGAACGCCTGGGCCGACTTGTAGCGGAAGATCGGCGCGATGGTGAGGTCCCAGGCCGGCGACCACACGGCGCTCGCCGTGACGCGGTGGCGGAAGTCCGAGCGGGTGGGGTTCTCCGGGTCGCCGAAGGCGTTGAACTGGCTGATCGGATCGTACTCGCCGAACTCGTCGGTGGCGCGCAGGCTGGCCGTGCTCTTGGCCTCGGACAAGGTGTACCACGCGCTCATCTGAAGCTTGCCGTCCCAGTGCTTCTTGACGGCGAGGGTCACGCCCTTGTAGTGGCCGGTCCCTTCCATCACGTCCACGCGCCAGGAGGCGGAGCCGGTCTGGGGCAGGATGCCGGCGAAGCGGCGGGCGCCGCCGTCGATGCGCCGGTTGAGGGCGGGACGCTCGCCGAGGTCCTTCTGCGAGACGTACACGCCGTCCACCTCGAGGGCGAAGCCGTGACCGAGCACCTTCGAGAAGCCCAGGTTTGCCTGGTCGGCGAACGGCTGCTTGGGCCGCGGGGTGGCCACGTGCGACGGGATCGGCGTGGTCAGGTTGGTGATCTGGTTCGCGGGCAGCGGCTGGCCGACCTGGAAGAGCGTGCCGTCGGCGTTGCGGATGCCGGCCGTGTTGTTGACCGCGTAGACGCCGCCGAACGAGGACTGGGCGCCGATCACCGCGAACAGGATGTTGGCGTTGGTGTAGGCGAAGTCGTAGTACCGGCCGAGGCCGCCGCGGAGCACGAAGTTGCCGTCACCCTTGATGTCGTAGGTGAACCCGGCTCGGGGGGCGATGTTGTTCGAGTCGTCCTTGGGCGACTTCCCGAAGTCCTCGAACCCGGGGCAGGGGCAGGGCAGGCCGGACGAGGTGAACACGCCCTTCTGGGCGGCCGCCGTCACCTCGCGGTAGATCAGGTTGCCCTCCTGGTCGAAGGCGAAGCCGGTGACGTAGTCGTAGCGGACGCCGAGGTCGAGGGTCAGCTTGTCGGTGACGCGCCAGCCGTCCTGCACGTAGAAGGCGTACTGCTTGTTCGGGATCGCGCCGATGTTCCCGCCCCCGGTGCCGCCGATCGACCCGTTGTAGCTGATGTTCGAGATGGCCGAGGTCCGGCTGTCCCCCAGGTGCACGTAGAGCGGCGACTGGCCGGTCGAGAACGTGATGTCCAGCGTAGGCTCGTTGATGAAGCTCGCCCCCACCTTGAACTCGTGGCGTCCCTTGGTGAAGGTCAAGTCGTCGCGGAACTGGAACTTGTGCTGCTCGGTGGTCTGGGGAGTGTTGATCGACTGCCCGACCGTCACCCCGTTCGGGTACTGCTCGGTGGGGAGGTTCGAGTTCTCGGCGATGTGGTTCAGGAAGTACGAGTACTGGAACGTGAACTCGTTGAGCTTCCCGCCGCCCAGCACGGAGTTGAGGTTCGCGTTCACGGAGTGGAACGTGTTCTTGCTGAGGCCCCAGTTCTCGGGGGGCGCCGAGGGGCTGGCTCCGTAGGGCTGGCTGTTGTTGTTGTAGCCGTAGCGCAAGGAGAGGTAGTGATCGGGGCTGATCTGGTGGGTCAGCTTCGCCACCGCCATGTTCTCGCGGTACGGGAGCGGGAACTGGCCGTCCTTGTCCGGATAGAGCCCCTTGGTGTTCACGGCCTGGGAGGTGTCCTGCTGGATGCGCTCGAAGGCGGCGAAGAAGTGGGTCTTGTCCTTGATGATGGGACCGCCCAGGCTGGCGCCGTACTGGTTCCGCTTGTAGTCGCCCTTGGGGAGGTTGTTGACCTCCTCGGTGTGGCTCTTGCCGTTGAGCCCCTCGTTGCGGTAGAGCTCGAAAGCGGAGCCGTGGAACTGGTTGGTGCCGCTCTTGGTCACCACCTTGATGGTGCCGCCGTTGGCGCGGCCGGTGTCCGCGCGGAAGCGCTGGGTCTCGAAGTTGAACTCCCCGATCGAGTCGAGCGGGAAGAGCTGCACCAGGCCGCCGACGGTGTCGTCGTTGTTGTCACCGCCGTCGATGAGGTAGTTGATGTTCCGTCCGCCGCCGCCGTTGACCTGCGGCGCGAACTGCGTGGACTTCGTGGGGTCGGTGTGGAAGCCGAGGCTGACCCCGGGCACCAGCGCGGCCAGGTTCGCGAACTGCCGCCCGTTGAGGGGCAGGTTCTCGATCTGGGTGGCGGTGACGAGCTCGCCCACGCCGGAGTCCTTCACGTCGACGAGGGGCGCCTCCGCGACCACCGTCACTTCTTCCGTCTTGCCCGCGACCGTCATCTTGAACTCGACACTGGTGGTCATCGAGACGTTGACGGAGACCGCCTTGGCCGTCTGCGCGGAGAACCCGGCGAGGTTCGCCTTCACGTCGTAGCGACCAAAGGGGAGCCCGTTGATGGTGTAGACGCCCGACGCGTCCGTCTGCGCGGACCGCAGGAAGCCCGTGCTCTGGTTGGTCGCGGTGACCGACACTCCCGGCAGGGCCAGGCCCTGCTCGTCCGTCACCTTCCCCGTCAGCGCGCCGTTGATGCCCTGGGCGAAGCCCGGCGCTGTCGCGAATGCGACGACGAGGAGGGCGACAGCCAACCCCGCAAATCGTCTGATCAAGCGTCCTCCTTGGACATATCTCCGCCGGCAGTCGTCGTCCGCCCTCCGCTCATGGAAGGCAGCGCTCCCGATCAAAAACCACACAGTCGCCAGACTCCGACGGATTCAGATGTCTGAAGGATGCAATTGGAGAGCCAGCCCTGTATCGATCCAAACCATTGAAAACAAAGACATAGATGCTCGCCTGCGCAATGCCGAGTTCAATCTGGTGGATCCCTGATTCAAACAAACCGACCTGTGGCCGCGACCACCTGACAAAAACCGATCAGCGGCCCCCGAGATCCCGCAGGAAGGCCTGGGCCTTGGCCGCCATGGCCGGGGCGGGGCGGCCGCGCAGCAGCTCGGTCAGGGCGGCCCGAGCGGCGTCATCGTGTCCACGCCGCAGCTCCGCCACCGCGAGGTTGAGGCGCGCCTCCGCGTAGCCGGGGTCGATCGCCAGCGCCTCCTCGAACAGACCGGCGGCGCGGTCGAAATCCCCGGCCTCGACCGCCAGCACGCCGAGGCCGTTGCGCGGCCCGGGATCGCGAGGGGCCAGGCGCGCCGCCGTCTCGTACGCGGCGGCGGCCTGGCCCGGCCGGCCGAGGTCGTGCAGCGCGTTCGCGCGGTTGGTCCAGGCGCCGGCGTTGTTCGGGTCGAGCGCGGTGGCGCGCGCGAACTCGTCGAGCGCCTCCGCCGCGCGGCCGGTGCGGGCGAGGAGGGCGCCGAGATGGTTGTGTGGCTCGGGCCGCGAGGGGTCGAGCGCGATCGAGCGCCGCTCGGACCGGACCGCATCCTCCACGCTGCCGGCGGCGTCGAGCGCGATCGAGCGCTCGTGCCAGGCGATGGGATCGGAAGGCGCGAGCGTCTCCAGGGAGGCCAGGGCCCGGGCCGCCTCCCCCGGCCGGCCCGCCCCCCGCAACGCCGCCGCCAGCGCCTGGCGCAGCGCGACGCTGGCCGGCTCGCGCCGCACCAGCTCCGCCAGGGCCTGCGCGGCGGCCGCGTGCTCTCCGCGGGCATCGGCCCAGATCGCGTCTTCGAAGAGGAGCCACGTGGCCAGCGCATCCTTGGGATCCAGGCGCGGCCCGGCGGGCGCGGCGGTGGGGGCGCCCACCACGTACCCGAGCGCGCGCAGCTTCTCCGCGACCTCGGGATCGCCGGCGGCGGGCGCGGCCGTCCGCTCCGACGCGCGCAATGCCGCAAGCCCGTGGCGCAGGCGCTCGACGTCCGCCGGCCGGACCGCGGCCAGGTTGCGCGCCTCCGCGGGATCGGCGGAGAGGTCGTAGAGCTCGGGCCGCGGGGCGTCGATGTACTTGAGCGCGCCCAGGCGCAGGGCGCGCAGGCCGGCCCAGCCGAAGGTCTCCGGGTAGAGCGTCTCCGCGTAGGCCTCGGACCCGGACGAGGTGCCGAGCCGGTCGGCGCCGTCGAGGCCGGCCGGCGGCGGCACGGCCACCCGGGCGAGGACCATCGGCAAGAGGTCCACCGCCCGCGCCACTCCCGCCCGTCGCCCGATCGAAACGCCGGGGCCGGCGACGATCATGGGGACGCGCAGGGTCGACTGGTACACGAAGAACCCGTGCGTCCGCTCGCCGTGGTCGCCCAGGGCCTCGCCGTGGTCGCCCGTCACCGCGATCAGGAGGCGCCCGCCCGCGTGCGCCTCCGCCGCCGCCACCACGCGTCCCAGGCAGTCGTCCGCGGCCGCGACCTCGCCGTCGTAGGGGCGGCCGGCCTGGCGCTCGCGGTACGGGGACGGCGGATCGTACGGCGCGTGGGGCTCGTAGAAGTGGACCCAGGCGAAGAACGGACCCGCCTGGCGCGAGACCCACTCCTGGGCGGCGGCGGAGACGACGCCGCACGGGCGCTCGGACTCCAGCACGCTCGCCCCTTCCTGGCGGCGCTCGATGCGGTCGTCGTAGACGTCGAAGCCGCGGGCCAGGCCGAACCGCCGGTCGAGGACGTAGGCGGCCACGAAGGCGCCCGTCGCGTAGCCACGGTCCTTCAGGAGGGTGGCCATCGTGGGCCGATCGGCGGGAAGGACCGCGCGGCCGTTGTCGTGGAGGCCGTGGTGAGGAGGCTCGAGCCCGCTCAGGATCGTGGCGTGCGACGGCAGGGTGAGCGGCACCGAGGCCAGCGCCTCCTCGAAGACGGTGCCGCGCGCCGCCAGCGCGTCCAGGTGGGGCGTGGCCCCCGTGCGCGCGCCGTAGGCGCCCACGTGGTCGGCGCGCAGCGTGTCGATCGTGACCAGGAGGACGCTGGCGCCGCGGCCGGGCGCCGGGCGCGCACGCCCGGCGATCACGAGCGCGATCGCGGAAACGGCGGCCAGGGCGGTCACGACGGGCACCAGCGCGCGAGAGCGCCGCGCCGGCGGCTCCCCTGCCTTCCGGCGGCGGCTCACGGCAGCGCCTGGAGCCGCGCCTGGGCCCGGTCGTGCGTGACGGGATCGCCGAGGGCGGAGGTGTACTCTCGCCGGGCCGTCGCGACGTCGCCCTTGACCCGCGCGACCTCGGCCAGGTCGTAGTGGACCTGGCCGCTCGCCGGATCGACCTCGAGCGCGTCGAGCAGCACCTGCCGCGCCTCGTCCAGCCGGCCACGCTCGGCGTAGGCGGAGGCGAGGCCCACGAACGCGTCCGCCGTGCGCGGCCGTCCGGCGATGACCTTCTTGTAGTACGGCACGGACTCCTCGACGCGTCCGGCGCGCAGGAGGGCATCGGCCAGGCGGAGGTTGACCAGGGGGTTCGCAGGATCGCGCAGCGCGATCGCGCGATAGGCGGCGGCGGCGGTGGCGTGGTCACGGAAGGGGCCGGCGGCGCGCGCGATCAGCAGGGCCACGTCGACCATGTCCTTCGGATCCGCCCCGGAGCCGCGGGCCTGGGGGCCCTGCACGTAGCCGAGGGCACGCAGGCGCTCGGCCGCGTCCGGATCGGGTCCGCGGCGGCTCTCCGTCTCCCCCGAGGCCCCGATCGCGCGGGCGAGCCCTTCCTGGAGCCGCGCCATCACGTCGGGGTGGGCGGCCGCGACGTCGCGCGCCTCCGCGGGATCGGCCTCGAGGTCGTACAGCTCCGGCCGGGGGGCCCGGATGTACTTGTAGCGGCCGTCGCGCCACGCGCGCAGGTCGCTCCATCCGAAGTCCAGCCGGGGGGCGAGCGTCTCCGCGTAGAGCGGCTCCGCGGGCCCTCCGTCCACGAACCGGCGGAGCGAGTGCCCGGGCAGCGTGGGGCCGCCGGGCCCGGCCGCCTCGAGGATGGTGGCGGCGACGTCGGCGAGCCCGACCGGCGTGGCCACGCGTCGCGCCGCCGGCCAGGCCGGCCCGCGCACCACCAGGGGCACGCGCAACGTCGTGTCGTACACGAAGAGGCTATGGCTCTCCTCGCCGTGCTCGCCGAAGGCCTCGCCGTGGTCGGCGGCGAGGACGACCAGGGAGGGCTCCGGGCGCGCGTCCCAGGACTTCATCAACAGGGCCAGCGCCGCGTCCGCCGCCGCCACCTCGCCCCGGTAGGCGTCCTTTCCCCGCAGCGCGGGCGGCGGATCGTAGGGCGCGTGGGGGTCGAACAGGTGCACCCAGACGAACACCCGCCCGGGGTGCACGGCCAGCCACGTCCGCGCCGACTCCACGACCGCGTCGCCGCGCCGCTCCGCGAGCTCGTAGTTCACGCCCGGCGATTTCACGAGGGCGTCGTCGTAGGCGTCGAAACCGCGCGAGAGCCCGAAGCGGCGCACGAGCGGGAAGCCGCCGATGAAGGCGGCGGTCGAGAGGCCCCGCGCGCGCAGGGCCTCGGCCAGGGTCGGCACGCCGCTCCCGAGGGCGAAGGCGCCGTTGCCGCGGACGCCGTGGGCGGGCGGCAAGAGGCCGGTCAGGATCGATGCGTGCGCGGTGAGCGTGATCGGCGCCGGGGTGTAGGCGTGCTCGAACAGGACGCCGGCGGCGGCCAGGGCGTCCATGGCCGGCGTGCGCGCGGCCTCGTCGCCGTAGACGCCCACGCGGTCCGCGCGCAGGGTGTCGACCGTCACCAGCAGCACGGACCGGGGGGCGGGGAGCGGCGGCGCCGTGCTCGGCGCGCACCCGGCGGCAGCCAGGCATCCCAGGAGGAGGACGGACCGCACGGGAGCGCTATCGTAGCAGAGCCGCCCCTTGGGTCGCCGTATTAACATGACAGCCTCCTGTGGGTCGCGGACCGCGTCGGCGGAAGGAGCAGGGGCGCGGCGGAGAGTCCGCTCGCGCGGGAGCCGCGAGCCCGCCGGAGGCGCCGTCCCCCGCACGATCCGGCGCCGGAGCGATGGCGCTCGCCCTCGCCGTGGCCCTCGCCGTGGGCGTCGCGGCGCTGGTGGCCTGGTCACGGCGGCCCCCCGAGCTGGTCCGGGACCCCGGGCTCGACGTCCTGCTCGTCACCATCGACACGCTGCGGGCCGACGCCCTCGCCTGCTACGGCAACGCCTCGATCGAGACGCCCTGGATCGATCGCCTGGCCGCCGCGGGGGTCCGATTCGAGCAGGCCCACGCCCAGAACGTGGTGACCCTCCCCTCCCACGCCAACATCCTCTCCGGCCGCTACCCGCTCGAGCACGGCGTCCGCGACAACTCCGGGTTCCGCTTTCCCGCGGGCACCGACACCCTGGCCACCCTGCTCGGGCGAGCCGGCCACCGCACCGGCGCCTTCGTGAGCGCGTTCCCGCTCGACTCGAGGTTCGGCCTCGACCGCGGCTTCGACGTCTACGACGACAACCTGGGCGACCCGGAGGCGCGTACCGCCTTCCTCATGCCGGAGCGGGCGGGCGCGCGCACGGTGGCCCTGGCCGAGAAATGGCGACGGGCGCAGGGAAGCGCGCGGACGTTCACCTGGGTCCACCTCTACGAGCCGCACTTCCCGTACGCGCCGCCGGAGCCGTTCGCGTCCCGCTACGCACGGTCGCCCTACCACGGCGAGGTCGCCTATACCGACAGCCTGCTCGGCCCCCTGCTCGCGCCGCTCCTGGCCGCGGGAAGGGACGGCCGCACGCTCGTCGTCCTCACCGCCGATCACGGCGAAGGCCTCGGCGAGCACGGCGAGAAGACGCACGGAATCTTCGCCTACGACACCACCCTTCACGTCCCCCTGATCCTGTACGCGCCGCGCCTGTTCTCTCCACGCGTCGTCGCCGAGCGCGTCCGGCACGTCGACATCCTCCCCACCGTGCTCGACGCCCTCGGCCTGGCCGTGCCGGAGGGCCTGCCCGGGAAGAGCCTCCTGCCCCTCGCCACCGGACGCGGGGGGACCGCGCCGCCGAGCTACTTCGAGGCGCTGTCGTCCTCGCTCAACCGCGGCTGGGCGCCGCTCACCGGGCTCGCCGTTGGCCGCTTCAAGCTCATCGACCTGCCGATACCCGAGCTCTACGACCTCGAGGCGGATCCGCACGAGATGCGCAACCTCGCCGCCACCGAGACCGTGCGCCTCGAGGAGATGCGGGGGCGGCTGGCGCGGGCGCGCACCGCCGACCGCGGCATACGGAGGAGCGACGAGAGCGCGGAGACGCGGGAGCGGCTCCGGAGCCTCGGCTACGCCAGCACGACCACGGCGGCCAGGACGACCTACACCGACGCCGACGATCCCAAGCGCCTCATCGAGCTGGACGCCGCGCTGCAGGACGTCGTGTCCCTCTACCATGCCGGCGACGCCGTGGCCGCGCTCGCGCGAGTGAAGGACGTCCTGGCCCGGCGGCCCGAGATGCCGCTCGCCCTGCAGCACCTGGCCTTCCTGCAGCGCGAGACCGGCGATCTCCCGGGGGCGGTGGCCACTCTCCGCCGCTCGCTGGCGCTCGGCCCGGAGGACACCGAGACCGCCGTGCTCCTCGGCGCCTACCTCAACGAGTCCGACCGCGCGCGGGAGGCGGCGGCGGTCCTCGCGGTCTACGCCGAGCGCAAGGACCCGGACCTCGACATCCTCATGGCGCGCGGGTCGGCGCTGGCCCAGATCGGCCGCTCCGCGGAGGCGATCGCCACGTTCGAGCGCGCCCTCGCCGTCGACCCCACGAGCGCGGTCGCCAAGGCCAACCTCGGCACCGTCTACCTGGCCATCCGCGACTACCCGCGGGGGCGAGCGCTCATGGAAGAGGCCCTGGCCCTGGATCCCGACGTCTCGCGCGCGCACAACGCGCTCGGCGTGATCGCGGCGGAGACCGGCCACCCCGAGGAGGCGATCACGCACTGGAAGCGCGCGGTGGAGCTCAACCCCCGGGAGTGGGACACGCTGTTCAACCTCGGAAAGCTCCTGCGCCAGCAGGGCCGCGAAGAGGAGGCCCGCCCCTACCTCGAGCGCTTCGTCCAGCAGGCCCCGCCGCGGCAATACGGCGACGACATCCGGAAGCTGCGCGCCTCGCTGCCGTCACGGTGATTTCGCCGTCGAACGGCCTGCTCGCACGGTTCGACCGGATTTCCGATCCATGGAATTGAATCAGTCCACTCAATCCCACGCCAGGGCCGACTGGAAACAAAGGACTTGGATCGCGCCACTGCCCAGGCTCGCGATTTGCTATCCGAGCATCTTCTTGTTCAGAATGCCGGACATCTTCACCCTATGACGCACCTCGAACGGACAGGTTTCGCCCGCGGCGAGCGGGCAGGAGGGCAGTGTTCATGAAGCGACCCATCGGGTTGGTTCTCGCCCTGTTGTTGGGTGCCGTTCCCATGCTGTGGGCGCAAGCCTCGACCGGAAACATCTACGGGTCGGTCCTTGACGCTTCGGGCGCCGTGCTCCCCGGAGCCAGCGTGTCCCTCACCGGCGCGACCACCGGCGGCCGCGCGGCGCAGAGCGGACCGCAGGGTGAGTTCCGGTTCCTGAACCTGGACCCCGGCACGTACAAGCTCACGGTGACCATGGCCGGGTTCGCCACCTCGGCTCGCGAGATCGTGGTGACCACCGGCCAGAGCGTCAACCTCTCCTTCTCCATGAAGGTGGCGGGTACGGCCGAGCAGGTGACGGTCCTGGCCGAGACCCCCGTCGTCGACACCAAGCGCGTGGGCACCGCCACCACCCTCACCAAGGAGGAGCTGGCCCAGGTCCCGCAATCGCGCGACCCCTGGGCGGTGCTGAAGACGATCCCGGGCGTCATCGTGGACCGCGTGAACGTGGGCGGCAACGAGAGCGGCCAGCAGTCGGGCTTCGTGAGCAAGGGCTCGCTGGCCAGCGACACGCAGTGGAACCTCGACGGCGTGGTGATCACCGACTTCAACTCGAACGGCGCCTCGTCCTCCTATTACGACTTCGACGCCTTCGAGGAGATCAACGTCACCACCGGCGGCGGCGACCTCAAGGTGGCCACCGGCGGCATCGGGATCAACTTCGTCACCAAGCGCGGCACCAACGCCTTCCACGGCTCGGCGCGCAGCTTCCTGGCCAACCACAAGCTGCAGTCGAGCAACACGCCGGACGAGGTGCTGGCCTTCCAGTCGGACTCCAACCACACCGACCAGATCCTCGACTACGGCTTCGACCTGGGCGGGCCCATCCTCAAGGACAAGCTCTGGTTCTGGGGCTCGTACGGCCGCAACGACATCCGCATCGCCCGCTTCACGCAGACCAAGGACCGGACCATCCTCAAGAACATGAACGCCAAGCTGAACTGGCAGGCCAGCGGCAACGACATGATCTCGCTGTTCTGGTTCAACGGCGCGAAGGTGAAGATCGGCCGCGATCCCGGCGTCGTCACCAACGAGCCGGAAAGCTTCCTGTGGAACCAGGGCAACTTCTATCCGGAGGAGGGCTGCGGCATGCCCTGCGGCCTGCACGGCCTCTGGAAGGCGGAGTGGAACCACACGTTCGGCCCCAACTTCAACCTCAACGCCAAGTACGCCTACTACGGCTGGGGCTACGGCTTCGACGCCGGGGCCAACGGCGGCCAGAGTGACCTCAACGGCGGCTGGAGCTTCGACACCAACACGGCGTACGGCGCGTACAACTACTTCACCGCCCGCAAGCCCTGGCACAACGTCAACGTGGACGGCAGCTACTTCGCCCACGGCATGGGCGGCCAGCACGAGTTCAAGTTCGGCTTCGCCTACCGCAAGGACCCGGCGCGGACCACCACGACCTACGCCGGCAACCAGACCCCGGGCATCGACAACGGCGGCGGAGACACCGTGGCCCAGATCTGGCGGCAGCGGAACGTGCGCTTCACGGAGAAGGCGGCCAGCGGCTACTTCGGCGACACCTTCAGCAAGGGGCGCATGACCCTGAGCGCGGGTGTCCGCTACGACTACCAGCACGCCTTCAACGAGGCCAGCACGGCCACGGCCAACCCGCTCTTCCCGAACATCCTGCCGGAGCTCGTCTACGACGGCGGCGGGCCGACCATCACCTGGAAGGACTTCTCCCCGCGCCTCAGCACCAACATCGCCCTGGACCAGGCCAAGAAGACGGTGCTGCGCGCCTCGTACGCGCGGTATGCGGGCCAGCTCTTCCCGAACGACGTGACCACCGCCAACCCCGTGGGCGGATACTCGACGTTCATCGCCTACCGCTGGAACGACCGCAACAAGGACCACTTCGTGTCCAAGGATGAAGTCCTCCTCAACGAAGGCGTCCTCTACTACAACAACGTCGATCCCGCGAACCCGACGGCGACGACCTCCCCCAACAAGATCGACCCCAATTACCACGCCAGCCACGACAACGAGATCGTCCTCGGGATCGATCGTGAAGTCGGGGGCAGCTTCGCGCTGGGCGCCGCCTACACCTGGCGCAAGGTGACGGACGTCTCGAGCTGGTTCCCGCGCATTGGCATGACGTCGGCCGATTACACGCCCAACGCGCCCGTGACCCAGAACGGGTTCACCGCCCAGACCTTCTCGCCCAACCCGGCCAAGATTGCCGCCAGCAACAGCGGCCGCATCCTGACCAACCGGCCGGACTACAGCACGGGCTACAACGGCCTCGAGTTCACCATGGTCAAGCGGATGTCCAACAAGTGGTTCGCGCGCGCGGCGTTCTCACTGATGGACTGGCACGAGAACGTCGGGCCGGGCGGCATCCAGAACCCCACCCGCACCGACGTGACCGGCGGCCAGGGCGGGGCCGCCCAGGACGGTCGCTCCGGCCCCCAGGTCGACGGTGGCCAGATCGCCCCGCGCTCCGGAGGATCGGGCAAGGGCGACCTCTTCTACAACGCGCGCTGGCAGTTCGTGCTCAACGGGCTCTACCAGCTCCCGGCCAACTTCGAGGTCGGGACCAGCATCTTCGGGCGCCAGGGTTACGTCTACCCGGTCATCCTGAGGCTGAATGCCGGCGGTGACGGCGCCCAGCGCGCCATGGCCACGCCGACCCTGGATACCACGCGCTACGACACCCTCTGGGACGCCGATTTCCGCCTCGCCAACAAGATCAAGCTGGGCTCCCGCTCGAGCATGGAGATCACGGCCGACCTCTTCAACGCCTTCAACTCGGGAACGATCCTCCAGCGCAACCGTCAGGCGAACGCCAGCGCGTTCCGGAGCCCGACGGACGTCCTGTCCCCGCGGATCCTCCGTATCGGCGTGCGGTTGAACTTCTAACCGCCCCCGATCGTTCTTTCCGTCCAGCGGCCCCGGGGCCACCCGCCCCGGGGCCGCGCTCTTTCCGCCCGCCGCGGGCGGACGCTTAGAATCCGTGAGTGGCGCGCCGGAAGACGCTCGAGATCGCGGCCCTCCTCGTGGCCGCCGTCGTCCTCGCTTTGGCGTGGCGCGCGTGGCCACGCCCGCGCCGCCCCAATCTCCTCCTCGTCACCATCGACACGCTCCGCGCCGATCACGTGGGCGCGTACGGCGGGCGCGACGTCCAGACGCCCACCCTCGACGCCCTGGCCGCCCGCGGGGTGCGCTTCGAGCACGCGGAGACGGCGGTGCCCATCACCGGCCCCTCGCACGCGACCATCCTCACCGGCCTCTATCCGCCCGTGCACGGCGTGCGCGACAACGTCGTCTTCCCTCTCGAGCCCCGCCATCGCACGCTGGCCACCCACCTCAAGTCCGCCGGCTACCGCACCGCCGCCTTCGTGGGTGCCTATCCGGTGGCGGCGGCCTTCGGTTTCAAGCAGGGCTTCGATTCCCTCAGCGAGAACTTCAAGGAGAGCGAGGTCCCCGGCGCGGGCGCGCAGCGTCCCGCGAACGAGGTCGTGGACGACGCGCTCGGCTGGCTGGCCGCGCCCGGAGAGGGGCCGTTCTTCGTCTGGATGCACCTCTACGACCCCCACGCCCCGTACGATCCGCCCGAGCCCTATCGCACCGCCTTCGCCGGCCGGCTCTACGACGGCGAGATCGCGTTCGCGGACGCGCAGCTCGGCCGGGTGTTCGACTGGCTGCGCTCCTCGGGACACGACGGCGACACCGTGGTCGCCGTCCTCTCCGACCACGGCGAGTCGCTCGGCGAGCACGGCGAGGTCACGCACGCCGTCCTCCTCTACGAGGCGACCCTGCACGTCCCGCTCCTGATCGCGGGACCGGGCCTGCCCGCCGGGCAGGCCGTGGACGCGCGCGTGTCCACGGTGGACGTGGCGCCCACGCTGCTCCGGCTCCTGGACGTGGAGCCGGGACCCGAGATGACCGGCCGAGATCTCGGTCCCGCTTTCCGCGGCCAGCGGCTGCGGGGGGAGCCGCTCTACGCCGAGAGCATCTTCGGCCGCCTCAACTGCCGCTGGTCGTCGCTGCGGTCCTGGACCTCCGAGGACTGGAAGCTCGTGCAGGGAAGCCGGACGGAGCTGTTCCATCTGACCGAGGATCCCGGCGAGACGCACGACCGCGCGGCCGAGGAGGGCCCGCGCGTCGAGCGCATGCGAGCGGCCCTGCAGGCGGCGGTGGCGAAGATGGCCCCCGCGGGGGACCGGGCGCGCACGGCCGCGATCACGCCCGACCAGGAGGCGATCCTGAAGAGCCTCGGCTACGTCGGCGGCTCCGGCGGGGCCGGCTCTCTCGACGAGCCCGGCCTGCCCGATCCGCGCGACCGCGTCCAGCTCTTCGAGCGGCTGCAGGTCATCCTGCGCGCGCAGGACATCCCCCTCGCGCGGGCGGCCGCCGAGGCCGCGGAGATCGCGGAGGAGGATCCGGGGAACCCGTTCGCGCACACGACCGTGGCCTCGCTGGCCTACCGCGCGGGCCGCCTGGCGGAGGCGGCGCGCGCCTTCCATCTCGCGCTGGAGCTGGATCCCGAGCGCCCCGACGTGCGGCAGAACTACGGCAAGCTGCTGCGCGACATGGACCGGCTCGAGGACTCGGAGAAGGAGCTGCGGCTGGCCCTCGCCCAGACGGACGCGCAGGACGCGCGCACGCGGTCGAGCCTGGCCGAGACCCTGGCCCGCCTGGGCAAGACCGAGGAGGCCCTCCGCCTGGTGGCGGACGCGCTGCGCATCGAGCCGGGCGACACCGAGGCCCTGGCCGCGCAGGGGCGCGTCTTCGCGGCCGAGGGCCGGCTCGACGAGGCGGCGAAGAGCCTCGTCGAGGCCGCCGCCGGCGGTGACCCCGACGCGCGCATCGAGCTGGCGCGCGTGCACGTGCGCCGCGGCGACTACGCCCACGCGCGCGAGACCCTGGACGCGGTCCTCGGCGCCAACCCCGCGCATCCCTGGGCCCTGGCCGTGCTCGGCCAGGTCCTCGTCCTCGAGGGCCGCCGCGACGAGGGTCTCGTCCTGCTGCGCCGCGCCGAGGCCGCGCACCCGAAGCGCCCCGAGGCCTGGCTCAGCCTGGCCGAGGGATTCGACGCGGCCAGGGATCCGGCCTCGGCCGCGAGATGCCGACAGGCGGCCCGGGCCCTGCGCGGGAGCTGACTAGGGACGGAACCGCGGATCGCGCGGGAACTGGGTCCGTCCGCGGGCCGTCCACACGCGGGCCGCCTCCACGTCGCCGAGGTCCGTGAACGTCTTCACGACCGTCCAGTAGACGTCGGGGCCGGCGCGGGGTGTGCTGCTCACGAGGCCTTCGAGGGTCGCGCGGGCTTCCGCGTCACGCCCTTGCGAGCGATAGAGCATGGCCAGGCCCACTCGTCCCTCGCGCGACCAGGGGACGGCGGAGATCTCGGCCAGGAACTCGCGCTCCGCGTCGGGCTCGCGTCCCAACCGGGCGAGGCAGTCGGCCATGCGGGCGTGGAGGCCGAAGACGACGGACTCCTTCTGCAGGCGGTTGGCCTCGTCCGCCCGCCGCAAGGC
>JBGPBV010000103.1:0-25177 GCA_041481445.1 Vicinamibacteria bacterium | reverse complement strand
CGCCGGAGCGGAGGCCGGGAGGGTGACGTCGCTGCCTTTCGCGCTGCCGAGCGTGCTCGTGCCTTCGTGCAGCCAGTGCAGTCCGACGACGGAGAGCCAGCCGTCCGGCGCGCGCAACCCGTCTTCCCGCTTGGCGCGCCAATCGTCGACCTCGCGGGAGTAATCGGTGTCGGCGGCGCGGGCGGCCGCCCCCGAAGTGGCGAGGAGGCCGCACAGGGCGAGGGTGGCGGGTCTCATGCGAGGAGTCTAGTTCAGGTGAGAGCGGTCTCACGCACGGCGGTGAGACCCTCGATCATCGCTTGTCGTGCTTGGCCTGGGGGGCGGCCAGCTGAGGCAGGTCGCCGTCCGGATATTCCGGTCGCGTCTCCGCCGCCTTGCCCTCCACGATGACGTCGAGGGCCTTCTGCTTGTCCCGGTTCTGCCACTCGTACATCGCGCCGACCACGCCCCCGCGGAAGGCGCCCCCATGGCGCCGGGCGCGACGACTGAGGACGATGATCAGCAGGAAGGCGACGATCGTTCCTCCGTAGAGAAGACTGAACGCCAGCAGCGAATCCATTCGGCGACTCCAGCTCACAACGCATCGACATCCCTCGGCGCCGGGGTGAACGGGCCCATTCTACGCGACGTGCCTCAGACCGCGGCTCCTCCTCGCGCGGCGTACGCGCAGCCTCTCGAGAGCGGACACTCCGCGCACAGGGGAGCGCTGCGCTTGCACAGGGTCTGACCGTGCTGCTGGAGGAGCAGATGCGCTTCGACCAGGATGGCGGGCTTCTTCGGCAGGTCCTCGGCCACCTGGGCGCTCGCCGCATACGTCCGCGAGTACGACTTCTCTTCCCGAACGAGGCCGAGACGCACGAGCACCCGCAAGGCGTTCGAGTCCGGGGCGAGCCGGGCCTGATGGCCCGTGAAGAGCAGGATCTTCTCCGCTCCCGGCTCCCCGATGCCTGGAAACATGCGGAGCGCCTTCTTGGCCGGGCCGAGGGGCTGCGTGATCACGGCTTCGAGATCGCCGTCGAACTTCTCGATCGCGATGCGCGCGCACTCGCGCAGCTTGGCCATGGAGGTTCCAGCGAGGATTCCGTGCGAGGTGACTTCGGCGAGCGCCGTTCCCTTCGCGGCGAGGATCTGCGCGGGCCGCGTGCCGACCGTCCTGCGCAGGAGGTCGAAGGCCTCTCGCCGGCGCGCCGGCGAGGCCAGGTAGGCGACGTTCTCCCACAGGATCAACTCGAAGGGATCGGTCGTCGCCGGCTCGGCGGGCGGCCCGTAGTGCTTCCGGAGCGCCGCCACCGCCGGCCCAAGACGAAACCGCTTGGGCATTCAGGGCCCCTTGCCGGTCCCTTCCGGGAACTCACGCCGGAAGACCAGGAGCGGCACGATCAGCAGCGCGCCGAAGAACAGGAAGATCAGCACCGACGGCCGCGTCGGGACCCAGAGGTAGCCGCACACGCCGATGGCGGCGACGTAGGTGCCGATGGAAACGGCGACGTTCGCGGCCTGACGCCCTCCCTTCCGAAGTCCCGGCCGTACCAGGAGGAGGATGATCCCGAGCAGGCTCATGGCCGCGCCCGAGAAGGCCCAGTTCATGAGCTGCATATCGCCCAGACGCGCCGCGATCGCGCCTCGCTCGATCGCCCGGTGCAATCCCTGTATCCCCACGATGTCGTGCACGACCCCGATGAGGATCAGGAACACGGCGGTGGGGATGAGGCAGAAGTTCGCGATGGTTCGTGGGCTCATCGAGACGAGGTCTCTCTCATTTCACACCTCACCGGCCGAAGAACTGGATCAAGTTGCCGGCGCCGTGAGGCACATCAACACGCCGATCGGGTTCATTCGTCCGCTCTTTCGGAGCGCCCCCGCCCCTGGCATCGCGAAACGGATCGCGGTCGCAAGTCTACCCGGCCGAGCCTCGAAACGCCCTTCGCGCTTGAATGTCCCGGACGGCTCGTTCATGCTTCTGGTCCCCATGAACCGGCGGTGGCGAGCATGATCGTCGGCCAACGGGTGCGCCGGCCGGATGCGCTCGACAAGGTCAAGGGGAGCGCCCTCTACATCGAGGATGTCGCGTTCGGGGGGGCGCTGGTGGCCGGGGTCCTGCGCTCGCCCCACGCGCACGCGCGCATCAAGCGGCTCGAGGTCGCGGGGGCGCGCGCCGTGCCCGGGGTCCACGCCGTCCTGACCGCCGCCGACATCCCGGGCAAGAACCTCATCCCGATGATCCAGAGCGACTGGCCGGTGCTGGCGGACGGCGTGGTGCGCCATGTCGGGGAGGCCGTCGCGCTGGTGGCGGCGGAGGACAAGGAATCGCTGAAGAAGGCGCTGGCCGCGATCGCCGTGGAGTACGACCCGTTGCCCGCGCGCCTGGACGCCGAGGAGGCGCTGGCGGCGGGGGAGGTCCTGGCCCACTGGAAGGTGCGCAGGGGCGAGGCCGGGATCGCGCTCGAGCGCTCGGACGTGATCGTGGTCGAAGGGACCTACCACACGCCGTACCAGGAGCACGCCTACATCGAGCCCAACGGGATGATCGCGGTCCCCGAGGGGCCGGGCGTCGTCGTCTACGGCTCCATGCAGTGCCCGTTCTACGTGCAGAAGGCGGTGGCCTCCGCCCTCGGCTGCGACCTCAGCCACGCGCGCATCGTGCAGGCGGTGACCGGGGGCGGTTTCGGGGGGAAGGAGGACGCGCCCTCCGCGCCCGGGGCCCAGGCCGCGCTGCTCGCGCGCGCCACCGGGCGCCCGGTGCGGCTGATCTTCACCCGCGAAGAGGACATGGCGGTCATGTCGAAGCGGCATCCCGGCCGCATCCGCATGCGCACCGGGGCCACGCGCGAGGGCCGCCTGATCGCCTGCGAGGTGGACTACCTGCTCGACGGCGGCGCCTACGCCACCCTCTCGCCGGTCGTCCTCTTCCGCGGCACCGTCCATGCCTGCGGTCCCTACCGCGTGCCCAACGTCAAGGTCGACGCGCGCGCGGTGCGGACGAACTCCGTTCCCTGCGGCGCCTTCCGCGGCTTCGGCGAGCCGCAGGTCGTCTTCGCCGGCGAGAGCCAGATGGACCTCCTGGCCGAGCGCCTGGGCATGGACCCGCTCGCCCTGCGGCACCTCAACGCGCTGCGGCCGGGCGACGAGACGATCACCGGCCATCGCCTGACCACCAGCGTCGGGTTCACGGAGGTGCTGGACAAGGTCGCGGAGGCCTCGGACTGGGAGGGGAAGCGCGAGGCCTTCCGCGCGGACGCCGGCCCCGTCCGTCGCGGAATCGGGCTGGCCGCCTGCTACTACGGCGTGGGCCTGGGCGCGATGGGGAAGCACCTCAACCCGGCGGGCGCGGGCGTGGTCGTGGCCGCCGACGGCAGCGTCACCGTGGCCGTGGGCACCACGGAGATCGGGCAGGGCATGATCACCGTCCTGAGCCAGATCACGGCGGAGGCGCTCGGCTGCCCGGTCGAGCTCGTGAAGATCATGGACCCCGATACCTCGCGCGTGCCGGACAGCGGCCCCACCGTGGCCAGCCGCACCACCGTCATGAGCGGGAACGCGATTCGCGACGCTGCCGCGAAGATCCGCGCGGCCATGGAGCCGGTGATCGCGGACAGCGGGCTCCTCTGGCGCGAGGCGGTCGCCCTCTGCGTCAGCCGTCAGGTCGGCCTGGCCGCGCACGGCTGGGCGGTGCCCCCCCCCACCACGTTCGACCTGGAGACCGGCCAGGGCGAGGCCTACATCTGCTACTCGTGGTCCGCCAACGTGGTCGAGGTGGAGGTGGACACCACGACCGGCCAGACGCGGGTGACGCGCGTCTGGTCCGGCCACGACACCGGGCGCGTGATCAACCCCACCACCGCGGAGGGACAGGTCGAGGGCGGCGTCGTGCAGGGGCTGGGCTACGCTCTGGTGGAAGAGCACGCCCTCAAGGACGGCCGCATCCTCAACGACCAGTTCTCGACCTACATCATCCCGACCACGCTCGACACGCCGGACATCGAGGCCATCCTGGTGGAGAGCGAGTTCCCGTGGGGACCTTACGGCGCCAAGGGACTGGGCGAGACGCCCATCATCGCCGTCGCCCCCGCGGTGACGGCGGCCATCCACCATGCCACGGGGGTCCGCCTGAGCCGGATCCCGGCCACGCCCGAGCGCGTGTGGGAGGGGCTGCGCGCCCGGAGCCGGCCGGATGCCTGAGCTGGTCGACGTCGCGCTGTCCGTGAACCGCAAGGCGGTCCGGCGCAAGGTGCGCACGGACCAGCGCCTGCTCGACCTGCTGCGCGACGACCTGCGCCTGACCGGGGCCAAGGAGGGATGCGGCAAGGGCGAGTGCGGCGCCTGCACCGTGCTCGTGGACGGCCAGGCCGTGGACTCGTGCCTGATGATGGCCTACCAGGCCGATGGGTCGGCGGTGGAGACGATCGAAGGGCTGGCCGACTCCACGGGCGGCGTGACCGGCGCCCTCCATCCCCTGCAGGAGTCCTTCATCGACGCCGGCGGCGTGCAGTGCGGCATCTGCATCCCGGGCATGATCCTGGCCGCGAAGGCCATCGTGGACGAGCGCCCCGGGGCCGGCGCGGAGGAGATCCGCAAGGGCCTGGCCGGGAACCTGTGCCGTTGTACCGGGTACACGAAGATCCTGAGCGCGGTCGCCCGCGTGGCCGCCTCCTCCCGGCTGCCCAAGCCACGACGGCTCCTGATCGCCCCCGCCGCCCCGCGCTATTTCCGGCCGCGGTCGCTGGAGGAGGCGCTCGAGATCCTGGCCCAGCGCGCGGGCGAGGTCCGGCCGCTGGCCGGGGGGACGGACGTCCTCGTCAAGGCCAAGGACGGCGGGGAGGACCTCTCGGCGCTTTTCGACCTCACCGCCGTCCCCGAGATCGCAGGCATCCAGGAGCGGGACGGCGACCTCTGGATCGGGGCCACCGCCACCCACACCGAGATGCTGCGCTCGCCCCTGGTCGCGCGGTTCGCGCCCGCCCTTCCCGGCGCCTGCGCGGTCATCGGCGGACCACAGATCCGCAACCGGGGCACCCTGGGCGGGAACCTGGCGAACGCCTCGCCCGCCGCCGACACCGTGCCCCCGCTCTACGCCGCCGACGCGATGGTCGAGGTCGCCTCCGTCTCCGCGCGCCGCGAGGTCCCGATCACGGAGTTCTTCGCGGGCCCGCGGCAGTCCGTGCTGGCGCCGGACGAGCTGATCCTCGGCGTGCGGGTGCCGAAGCACGAAGGGGTGCGCGGCGTCTTCCTGCGCCTCGGCCAGCGGCAGGCCCAGGCGATCTCGAAGGTCTCGATCGCGGTGGCCATGACCTTCAAGGACGGGCGGCCGGGCTGGGTGCGGGTGGCCCTGGGGGCGGTGGCGCCCACGGTCGTGCGCGCGCCGGCCACGGAGAAGGCGCTCATGGGCGGAGGCTGGGACGCGCTCCAGCGCGCCAAGGACGCGGTGCGGGGGGAAGTGCGGCCCATCGACGACCTGCGCTCGACGGCCGCGTATCGTCGTGAGATGGCGGCGGTGCTGCTGGAGCGCGCCGTGCGCCAGGTGGCGGAGGGCTGAAGATGATCGACACGGGGACGGTGGCTCCGGACTTCAAGGTGGGGGACCGCTCGCTGTACGACGTGCTGGGCGAAGGCGCGGTGGTGGTCTTCTTCTTCCCCAGGGCCTTCACGCCAGGGTGCACGAAGGAGGCCTCCGCCTTCCGCCGTGAGTACGAGAAGCTCAAGCAGTCGGGGTGCGAGGTGATCGGGATCTCCCGCGACGACCAGCCGACCAACGACCGCTTCCGCGAGTCGCTGGGCCTGCCCTATCCGCTGGTCGGGGACCCCGAGGGGAAGGTCACGAGCGCGTACAAGGTGGACTGGCCACTCGTCGGCTGGTCCAAGCGCGCGACCTTCCTCATCGGCCGCGATCGCCGCGTCCGCCTCGCCTTCCACGACGAGTTCAAGATGGACGCCCACGCCGCCCGGGCCTGCGCGGCCGCCCCCGAAGGCAAGGCCTGACCGCCGATCAGCCGCTCGTCGCGACCACGAGGACGATCTTGCCGGTGTGGGCGTCGGACTCCATGAGCCGGTGCGCCTCCGCGGCCTCGGCCAGGGGGAACGTGGCGTGGATCACCGGCCGCACCTCGCCCTTCTCCACCAGCGGCCAGACGTTCTCGCGCACGGCGCGCGCCAGCCGGCCCTTCTCCTCGACCGGGCGCGGACGCAGGGTCGAGCCGGTCAGGGTCAGGCGGCGCTGGAGGATGGGCGCGAGGTCGATCTCCACCCGGGACCCGCGCAGGTACGCGATCTGGACCAGGCGGCCGTCGGTGGCCAGGCAGGCCACGTTGCGGGCGACGTAGTCGCCTCCCACCATGTCCAGGACCACGTCCACGCCGCGCCCGGCCGTCAGCTCGCGCACCACCGCCACGAAGTCCTCGCGCTTGTAGTCGATCGCGCGCTCCGCGCCCAGGCCCCGGCAGGCCGCGCACTTCTCGGGAGTCCCGGCGGTGGCGATCACGCGCGCGCCGCGCGCCCGCGCCATCTGGATGGCGGTGGTGCCGATGCCGCTGGCGCCTCCGTGGACGAGCAGGATGTCGCCGGCGGAGAGCCGGCCGCGCTCGAAGACGTTCGTCCAGACCGTGAAGACCGTCTCCGGAAGGGCCGCCGCCTGGACGAAGTCGAGGCCGGCGGGGACGGGCAGGCACTGCACGGCGGGGGCGGGGCAATACTCCGCGTATCCGCCTCCGGCCACCAGCGCGCAGACGCGGTCGCCCTCGCTCCAGTCCGTGACCGCCCCGCCGCGCGCGACCACGCGGCCGGCGATCTCGAGGCCGGGGAGGTCGGAGGCGCCGGGAGGCGGCGCGTATCTCCCCTCGCGCTGCATGAGGTCGGGGCGGTTCACTCCCGCCGCCGCCACCGCCACCAGCACCTCGTGCGGGCCCGGCACCGGGGTCGGCCGCGGCACCACCCGCAGCACGTCCGGACCTCCGGGGGCCGCGATCTCCACCGCCCGCATCGTCGGCGGGATCGAGCTCACCAGTCCGCCGCCTCCGCCGGTGCCCGCATGCGTCCCACGAGCGCGCGCAGCCGGCCGGCCATCTCGGCCGCGGGCGCGTGATGGCGATCACCGTGCCCGGCGAGCACCCATTCGAACGGATGGGCGGCGAGCCGCTCCAGCGAGTCCGCCTGCGCCTCCCACGAGTACCAGCAGGCGTCGCGGAAGGCGCCGAGGTCCTGTCCGCGACGGCTCCAGTAGAGGGAGTCGCCGCTGAACAGGAACCTCGAGTCCAGCAACCAGGCCACGCTGCCGCGCGTGTGGCCGGGGACCGGGATGGCCAGCACGTCCGGGCGGACGGCCACGGGGTCGGGGCCGCCGACGCGGCCGCGGGCGAAGGGCGCCGCCGCCGCGTCCGCCTCGTGGATCCAGACCCGCGCCCCGAAGTGCTCGGCGAAGCGAGAGGCGTCGGCCACGTCGTCGCGGTGGGTGAGGAGGATGTCGCGGACTCCTCCGCGGGCCTCCAGCGCGCGCACCAGGGGCGCGGCGAAGCGCGGCGAGTCCACGAGCAGGTTGCCTCCCGGCCGCTCCGCGAAGAACGCGTTGGCGCCGAACGAGTCGGGCGAGTTGAAGCCGCAGTACGAGACCCCGTCCGCGATCGCCTGCGGGAAGAGGCCGTGCGCGTCCACGTGCCGTCCCCGCACGCCGATGGAGGCGGTGGGGCAGGCCACGAGCGCGCGGTCGGCGGCGCGCTCGTCGTCCCCGGTCGTGGGCTGGCGGTGCACCGTGGACTGGCCGGCCCCGGCGTCCCCGAAGACGGAGGGCGCGATCTGCCGGCAGGCGTCGCAGTCGATGCACGTGGTGTCGACGAACCAGGCTCCGGGGACGTTGGCGGGATGGCGGCGGCGGGGGTCGGCCATGGGCGGGATCACTCCATTATCGGAGAGAATTGCTATGCTGCCGGAAAGCCGAGGAGCCTTCGATGTCCTCCCTCCGTCCGTTGCCCTTCCGCCCGCTCGTCGTCGCCTGGATCGTCGCCGCCGCCCTGCCGGTGGTGGCCGGCGACTCGCCCCCGGCCGCCATGCCGCCGTTCCCCTCCGCCCGCGCCGCGGACTGGGTCGGCGTCCCTGCCACCTGGGAGAGCCTGCGCGGGCGGGTGGTCCTGCTCGACGTGTGGACCTTCGCCTGCAGCAACTGCCGCGCGACCATGCCCTGGCTCAAGGACGTCAAGCAGCGCTACGCCGCGCGCGGCCTGTCCCTGGTGGGCGTGCACACGCCGGAGTTCACGTTCGAGCGCGAGCGGCCGAAGGTGGAGGCGGAGGTGCGCCGGCAGGGGCTCGACTATCCGCACCTGCTCGACACCGACGCCGCCTACTGGAAGACCCTCGGCACCGAGTACTGGCCCACCGTGTACCTGGTCGACCGCTGCGGCCGCCGGCGCGGGAGCCACGTGGGCGAGATCCATTCCGGCCAGGAGAGCGGGCGCGCGGTCGAGGCGGACATCGAGACGCTCCTGGCCGAGCCCGCGGAGGCTTGCGCGGCCGGCGCCGCCGCGCGCGAGGAGCGACGATGATGTTCGGCCCCACGTTCGCCGAGATGCGCGATCCGTCCCGGATCCGCCCCGAGGTGCGGGAGAAGGCGCGCGCGGCGCGCGCGCGTCCGCTCGACCCGCTCAACCTCTACAACCTCTCCTGGAAGGCGGACGGCCGGGTGCCGCACACCGTCCTGCCCGAGGCCCTCACCGGAGTCTGGGCGCCCATCGTGGTCCTGTCCGGGCGGCACTTCCCGACCGGCTCCCACAAGGTCGGGCCCGCCTACTCGATCCTGGCCGAGAAGCAGGTGGAGGGGCAGTGCGCGCCCGGCGAGCACACGCTCGTGTTCCCCTCCACCGGCAACTACGGGATCGGCGGGGCCTGGGTGGGGCCGCGGATGGGCTACCGCTCGCTGGTCGTGCTGCCCGAGGACATGAGCGAGGAGCGCTTCGCGAAGATCCGCGACTACGGGGCGGAGGTGGTGGCCACCCCGGGCTCGGAGTCCAACGTCAAGGAGATCTACGACAAGGTCAAGGATCTGCGCGCGGTGCCCGCCCACCGCGTGCTGAACCAGTTCGAGGAGTTCGGCAACTACCGCTTCCATTTCCACTGCACGGCCACCGCCGCCCTGGAGGTGGTGCAGGAGCTCGGGATCGGCTTCGGCGCCTTCGTCTCCGCCATTGGGTCGGCGGGCACCATCGGCGCGGGAGAGGCGATCAAGCGCCACCACCCGGGCTGCGCGACGGTGGCCGTCGAGCCCGTGCAGTGCCCCACGCTGTTCAACGTGGGCTTCGGCGCCCACCGGATCGAAGGCATCGGGGACAAGCACGTGACCTGGATCCACAACGTGTGGGCCACCGACCTCCTCGTCTGCATCGACGACCAGGACTGCCTGGAGGGCCTGCAGCTCCTGCAGCAGGGCTCGGACGTGCTGGCCTCCGAGGGCCTGGACCGCGCCCTCGCCGCGAGCTGGGTGGACATGTTCGGGATCAGCGGGGTCTGCAACGTGCTGGGCGCGATCAAGGCCGCGCGCCACTACGGCCTCGGTCCCAAGGACGCGGTGGTCACGGTGGCCACCGACGGCTTCGACCGCTACCCGTCCGTGCTCCAGCGCCTCAGCCGCGACCAGGGGCCCATGAACCGCGACGAGGCGCGGCGCCGGCTCTCGATCTTCCGCGGCCAGAAATCGGACTGGGTGCTCGAGGCCACGCGCGACGTGCGCCGCCGTTGGCACAACCAGAAGTACTTCACGTGGGTCGAGCAGCAGGGCAAGACGGTGGACGACCTGCGCGCGCAGGAAGATCCCGCCTTCTGGATCTCGCACCAGGAGCGCGCGTCCGTGATCGATCGGAGGATCGTCGAGCGGCGGACCTGAGGGGTCAGTCCTTCTCCCACTTCACCGTCTGCCCGCCCTTCATCACGAAGCGGACCCTCTCCAGCTCCGCGACGTCCTGCAGGGGATCGCCGGCTACCGCGATGACGTCGGCGAAGCGTCCGGGCTCCACGGTGCCGAAGTCGGCCTCGTGGCCGAGGAGCTCGCTGGCGACCCGGGTGGCCGACTCGATGGCCTGCAGGGGGGTCATCCCGTAGCGGACCATGTAGGTCAGCTCGCGGGCCTGCGGCTCCGTCCAGGCGTAGCCGCCGGCGTCGGTGCCGTAGGCGATCTTCACGCCCTTGCCCAGCGCCCTGGCGAAGGCCTGCTTCTCCAGGTCCACCATCGTGACCCAGATGGGGGCGCCGGCCGCGGCCCGGCCCTGGGCGACGTAGACGCCGACGTAGATCGTCGGGCACCAGTACACGCCGCGCCGCACCATGATGTCGATGGTCTCGTCGTCGAGGCCGTCGCCGTGCTCGATGGTGTCCACCCCGGCGCTCAGGGCGGACAGGATGCCTTCCTTCCCCATGGCGTGGGCGGCCACCTTCCGGCCCAGGCGATGCGCCTCCTCCACGATGGCGTGCGCCTCCTCGTCCGTGAAGTTCACCCAGGAGTGGAGGGCGCCGTCCTTCAGGAAGTAACGCCGGTCGGAGTAGTACTTGATCCAGTCCGCGCCGTACTTGACCTGCTCGCGGACCGCCTTGCGCGCCCCCTCCACGCCGTCCACGATCTGCACTCCCTCGGGGACGCGCAGCTCCCAGGAGAAGCCGAGCAGCGGATACATCCCGGTGGGGGCCAGGGCGCGGGTGGCCACGAACATCCGCGGACCGGGGATGACGCCGCGGTTGATCGCGGTCTTGACGTCGACGTCCGCGTACATCGCGCCCTCCGTCTCCAGGTCGCGCATGGCGGTGAAGCCGTGCTCGAGGGCGGTGCGCACGGCGGCGGTGGCGCGGATGGCCCGGTAGGGGATCGACTCCTTGAGGAGCTGGTCCTCGTACTCGGCGGACGTGATGTCGCCCTGGAGCAGGATGTGCGTGTGGTCGTCGATGAGGCCGGGCAGGCAGGTGGCGCGGCCGAGATCGACGACGGTCGCCCCCGCGGGCGCGGGCAGGGCGTGCCCGACCTGCTTGATGCGCTCCCCCTCGATGACGATGGTGACGTCCTCGGCGGGAGCGGCGTGGCGGCCGTCGATGAGCCGCCCGCAGCGCAGGGCGACCAGGCGCGGAGGCGTCGCGTCCGCCGCCTCCGCGAGCGGAGACAGGGCCACGAACAGGCCGGACAGGATGAGCGCGGCGGGGGCGCGGCGGGGCCTCATGTGTCCTCCCGGGGAGTGGAGCGGCGCCGCAGTATCGCCGCCGGCCACGCTCGCCGCAAGGCGGCCGATCCTGTACGATCGCGGCCACGGACGTCGAAGGGGGCGAGCGCTGGCTGAGGCCACGACCGGGGGGCGGCCGCCGACGTCGACCGCCTGGACGCGCGAGGATGCCCTCGCCCTCCTCGCCCTGGCCGCGCTGGTGGCCGCGCTCTTCTCGTCCGCCCTCTCCGGGCGCCGCGTCTTCTACTACCGCGACATCGCCCTGTTCGGTTATCCGCTCTTCGACGCGTTCGTGCGCTGCGTGAGGTCGGGATCGCTACCGGTGTGGAACCCCCATGCCGGCCTGGGCCAGCCGTTCTCCTGGAACCCGAGCGCGCAGGTGTTCTACCCCCCGACGTGGCTGAACCTCGTGGTGGCCCCGTGGACGTACTACACGGCCTACGTCACGTTCCACTTCGCCTTCTCCGCGGCCGGGTTCTACGCGCTGGGACGCCGCCTGCGACTGTCGCGCGGCGCCTCCCTCGCCGGGGCCGCGCTCTGGGCCGCCTCCGGTCCTCTCGTCTCGCTCGTCAGCTTCTGGCAGCACCTGGCCGGAGCCTGTTGGTGGCCGTGGGCCTTCCTGGCCGCGGACCGCGCGCTCGAGGCGAGACGTCCCGGGCCGGCGCTCGTGTGGGGCGCGTGCATGGCCGCGCCGATCCTGGCCGGGTCGCCGGACATGGCGCTCATCGGGACCGCCGCCGTCGGCGCCTTCGCCCTGCGCCGCCTCCAATGGCGTCGCCCGTGGCTTTCCGCCAATCGCGCCCTTCTGCTCACCACCGCGGCCGCGGCGGCATTCGCTCTCGCCCTGTCCGCCGTGCAGTGGGTGCCCACGCTCGCCGCCGCGGTGGGCACGGCGCGGGCCGGCATCCCCATCGCCGCGCGCAGCTTCTGGTCCATCCATCCCCTGAGCCTGCTGCAGGTCGTGCTGCCCGCGAGCCTGGACGACCTGCCGCTGCGCTTCGGGGTGCGCGCCCTTCTCTTCGAGGGCCGCGAGCCCATGCTGCCGTCGCTCTACCTCGGCCTGGCCTCCGTCGGCCTGGCCGGGGCCGCCCTGGCGTCGTCCGCCCATCCGTTGCGCACGTTCGTCGTTCTCCTGGGCCTGGCCGCGCTCCTGGTGTCGCTGGGGCGGCACACGCCCGTCTACGAGATCGTGGCCACGGTGGTGCCGCCGCTCCGCGCCATCCGGTATCCGGCCAAGGTGATGCCGCTGGCCGCGCTGGCCTGGGCGCTCCTGTGCGCGATCGGATGGGACGCCTGGCGTGCGTGCGAGCGGCCCCGCTCCTGGAAGTGGCGCCTGCTCGTCGTGGCTCCGCTGGGCGCGGCCGTCGTTCTCGGCGCGATCGCGGTCTACGTCGGCCGGTTCGCGGCCGAGGAATGGGGGCCCTCGCTCCTCGCGCTCGAGTCCACGAGGCGCACGGCGGCGGAGCTGCTGGCCCCGACCACCCTCCGCGTCCTCGTGGCCACGGGTCTGGCCGCGCTCGTGCTCGGCCTCGCGTTGCGTCCGGCGGGCCCCCGCGCCGCCTCCCAGGTCGCCGCCCTCGTCGGCCTCGCCGCCGTCGCCGATCTCGGTCTGGCGCATCACGACCCGAGCCCGCTGGCGCCGCGGGACGTCCTGGCCTGGCGCCCCCCCGCGGCGGAGGTGATCCAAGGCGAGCCGCACTCGCGGGTCTATTCCTACGACTACCTCGATCCCGGCCTGCCCCTTCGCCTGCGGCCGCCCGCGGTGAGGCCGGAGATGCTGGCCGGCGGTCGCGACGAGTGGCCGGCGCCCTGGGCGCAGGTGGTCGCCGCCCAACAGCGCCTGTACCCGTCGCTCCTGGGCCTCTGGGGCCTGGAGGGCTCTTTCGACCGCGACACGCTCGGGCTGTACCCGACGTTCCTGAACGTGCTCATCCTGGGGGAGAGGGCCACCGAGGGCACGCCGGCCATGAGCAAGGTCCTCCGCATGGCGTCGGTGAGCCACGTGGTGGCCCTGCACGACGACGGGTTCGAGTCTCTCGTCCCCCTCGCCCGGTTGCCGGGACTGCTCGTGGAGCCGGTGCGCGTCTTCCGGGTCCCGGATCCCTTCCCGCGTGTCTACACGGTCGGACGCGCGCGCCTGGCCGACGGGCGCGACGCGCTCCGCGCTCTGGAGGACCCTGCGTTCGACCCCGCGCGCGAGGTCATCCTCGCCACCGGCCCCCCGCCGGCGGGGGCGGCGCCCTTCGCGGGCACGGTGCGCGTCGTCGATTGGCGTCCGGACCGCATACGGCTGGAGAGCCGGTTCGAGCAGCCGGGCTACCTCGTCCTCGCCGAGACGTACGATCCGGGCTGGCGCGCACGCCTCGACGCGACGAGCGTGCCCGTCCTCCGCGCGGACATCGGGCTTCGCGCGATCGCGGTGCCCGCGGGCACGCACGCGGTCGAGATGGCCTACCGCCCGCCGTCCGTCGTGATCGGCCTCGCGCTCTCCGCGCTCTCCCTCGTCGTCGCCGCCGCGGTGGCGGTGCGGGCGGCGCGGGCGCCCCTCCCGGCATGACCGCCGCCCTCTCCGGTCTCGTGTGCATGCGCTGCGGGCGCCGCTGGCGCCGCGGGCTCGACGGCCCGTGCCCGCGCTGCGGTCCCGAAGGCGTCCTCGACGTCGAGTTCGACCTGCGGCAGGCGCGGCGCACGATGACGCGGCGCGCCCTGGAGTCGCGGCCGCGCGACCTCTGGCGCTACCGCGAGCTGCTCCCGGTGCCGGAGGGGGCGCCACGGCCGCCCGCCCACGTCGGATGGACGCCGATCATGTCCGCGCCGCGGCTGGCGGAGTGGGTCGGCCTGCGCGTGCTCCTGGTCAAGGACGAGGGGCGCAACCCGACCGCCTCCTTCAAGGACCGCGCGAGCGCGATCGGGGTGGCGCGGGCGGCGGCGCGGCGCGCGCGGGTGGTGGCCTGCGCCTCCACCGGCAATGCCGCCTCGTCCCTGGCGGGGGCGGCCGCCTCTCTCGGGTTGCGCGCGGTGATCTTCGTGCCGGAGTTCGCGCCCGAGCCGAAGGTGGCGCAGCTCCTGGTGTTCGGGGCCCGTGTCATCCGCGTGCGCGGGACCTACGACGAGACCTGGGAGCTCTGTCAGCGCGCCTGCCAGGCCTACGGCTGGTACAACCGCAACGCGGCGGTGAACCCGTCGCTGGTCGAGGGCAAGAAGACCTGCGGTCTCGAGATCGCGGAGCAGATGGGGCGGGAGGTCCCGGACTGGGTGGCCGTCTCGGTGGGCGACGGGTGCACGCTCGCGGGGACGTGGAAGGGCCTGGCCGAGATGCACGCGCTGGGGTTCAGCCCGCGCCGGCCGCGCATGCTCGGGGTCCAGGCGGAAGGGGCGCGCCCGCTCGTGGACGCCTTCCGCGCCGGGGCCGACCTCGTCCCCGGCCCCGCGCAGACGATCGCCGACAGCATCTGCGTCGGCCATCCCCGCAACTGGCGCAAGGCGCTGCGCGCCGTCCGCGAATCGGGGGGGGCGCTGCTCGCCGTTTCCGACGACGCGATCCTCGAGGCCATGCGGGAGACGGGCCGGCGCGCGGGCGTCTTCGGAGAGCCGGCGGGGGTGGCCGGCCTGGCCGGCCTGCGCGCGGCCGTCCGCGAGGGCCTCGTGGGTCGCCACGAGTCCGCGCTGGCCATCGTGACGGGCAGCGGCCTCAAGGACGTACGGACGGCCATCCGGGCCGCGGGCGCGCCCGTCGACCTTCCGCCCGACGACCGCGCCCTCGCCGATCATCTGGCCGAGTGGCCCGTCTGAATCGCCCGGCCCGCGATTAGAATCGGAGGGCTCGATGCTCTTCACCGGCGGAGTGCTCGCCACCTTCGATCCGCCGGCGATCGCCGCCGCCGACCTCCGCATCGACGGCGACCGGATCGTCGAGCGCGGCCCGGGGCTGCGCGCCCACCCCGAGGAAGAGACGCTCGACCTCGAGGGCGCGCTGGTGACCCCCGGCTTCGTGAACGCGCACACCCACCTCTACAGCGCGCTGGCCCGGGGCATGCCCGGGCCCGCGGTGCATCCCCGGAACTTCCGCGAGATCCTGGAGCGGGTCTGGTGGCGCCTGGACCGCGCGCTCGACGAGGAGACGGTCGCGCTCTCCGGGGTAGTGGGGGCGATCGAGGCCGCCCTCTCCGGGACCACCGTGCTGCTCGACCACCATTCGTCGCCGTCCTTCATCCGCGGCTCCCTGACCACGCTCCGGCGCGCGATCGAGCTGGTGGGCCTCCGCTCCGTCCTCTGCTACGAGGTCACCGACCGGAACGGCAGCGCCGGCCGCGACCTCGGCCTGGAGGAGAACGTCTCCTTCCAGCACGAGCAGCAGAGCGCGCTCACGCGCGGCATGATCGGCGCCCACGCCAGCTTCACCCTCTCCGACCAGAGCCTGGGCGGGCTGGCGGGGGCGGTGCGCGACACCGGCAGCAGCCTGCACATCCACGTGGCGGAGGACCTCGCGGACGTCGAGGACGCGCGGGCCCGGTACGGTTCGTCGGTGCCGGCGCGCCTCGACGGCCACGGCCTCCTCGGCGCGCGCTCCCTCTTCGCGCACTGCGTGCACCTCTCGCCGGAGGAGGTGCAGGAGGTGAACGCCAAGGGCGGATGGATCGCGCACAACCCGCGGTCGAACATGAACAACACGGTCGGATACGCGGCCACGGCCGCCCTGCGCCGGGCCGCTCTCGGCACCGACGGCATCGACGAGGACATGCTGGCGGAGGCGCGGGCGGCCTTCCTCAAGATGCGCGAGGCCGGACGGGAGGATGCCTACGGGGCGCTGATCGAGCTGATCGCGGGCGGCCACCGCCTGGCCGCCGCCCTGTTCGGGATCCCCTTCGGCAAGCTCGACTCCGGCGGCCCCGCCGACCTCGTCGTGCTCGACTACCGGCCGCCCACGCCGCTCACCGCGGACAACCTGGCCGGGCACGTCGCCTTCGGCCTCGACCGCAGCCACGTGCGGTCGGTGATGGTGGCGGGGCGCTGGGTGGTGCGCGACCGGCGCGTGACGGGACTGCATGCGGGCGCCACCTTCGCGCGCGCGCGCGAGGTCGCGCCCGAGCTGTGGCGGCGCATGGCCGCCCGGTGATGCCCCTCACTGCTGTGACCACCGTCACGGGATTCGGCCCCCCGTGTGTACTACTTTCGCGACGGGACCGGGGCGCATTCCGGTCTGCTCTCCTGCCCAGAGCAAACCCGGGGTAACTCGGGGGCGCAGAGCTGCGGGACCCGCGATCGAACGGGCCAGCCGGGCCGCCAGGAGCTTCGCCGACGCGAGCGCGCCTGGGGGATCGATGGGACTCGGCTGGGAGACGCTGATCGGGCTCTTGGGCCGCCGGGCGCCGGGTACGGCCCGCCGATCTCCGCGCTCGGGCGAGACCGAGGTCGCCTTGCGGGCGGCGCTGGCCCACCTGCCGGTGGCGGTCTGGTCCACCGACGACGAGCTGCGCGTCACCTCCTTCCGCGCCGGCGCCCTCCCCAGGGTCTACGTGGACGGCCCCGGCTTCGTCGGCCGCGCCCTCCAGGAGCTGCTCGGGATGGGCTTCGTGACCGCGGCCGACGCCTATCACCGCGCGTCGGCGGGCGAGGCCGTCGACTTCGAGCTGCTCTGGCGGGGCCGGCTGTTCAAGGCCCACGTCGAGCCCTGGACGGAGGAGGGACCCGCGGGCGCGCTGACCGTCGTGTTCGACATCACCGAGCGGCGCCACGCCGAGGAGCAGCTCCGCCACGCCGCCCTCCACGACCCGGTGACGGGGCTCCCCAACCGCACGCTCTTCCTCGATCGCGTGCGCCAGTCGATGGCGCGCGGGCGCCGGAACCCCGGCCACCGCTTCGGGATCCTGGTGCTCGACCTCGACCGCTTCAAGGGCGTCAACGACAGCCTGGGCCACCTCGCCGGCGACGACCTCCTGTCCGCGGTCGCGGGACGGCTGGCCCCCTGCGTGCGGCCACAGGACACCCTCGCCCACATGGGCAGCCAGTTCAGCGTGCTCGTGGACGACCTCGAGGAGTCGAGCGACCTCGTGCGCGTGGCCGACCGGTTCCGCGCCGCGCTCATGCGGCCGGTCCGGGTGCGCGGCGAGGAGGTCTTCGCCTCGGTGACGATCGGCATCGCGCACGGCTCGCCCGTCTACCTGGCCCCGGAGGCGCTGCTGCGCGATGCCCACACCGCCATGCACCGGGCCAAGGTCCAGGGGCCGGGCGCCTTCCAGGTCTTCGACGAGGGCATGCACGCGCGGGCGGTGGGGCGGCTGCACCTGGAGACGGAGATGCGCCACGCCCTCGAGCGCGGCGAGTTCCGCCTCCACTACCAGCCCATCGTCTCCCTGAGCAGCGGGCGCCTGGCCGCCTTCGAGGGGCTGGTGCGCTGGCAGCATCCCCGCCGCGGGCTGCTCGTGCCGGACGACTTCCTCCCCCTCGCCGAGGAGACGGGCCTCATCCTGCCCCTCGGGCAATGGGTGCTCGAGGAAGGATGCCGCCAGATCCGCGCCTGGCGCGACGGCGGCGCCCTCGCCCCGCTGCCGACGATGAGCCTCAACCTGTCGGGGCGGCAGCTCGCGGAGTGCGACCTCGTGGCGGAAGTGCAGCGCGCGCTCGACGCCGAGGGGCTGGCCGGCTGCGAGCTCGACCTCGAGGTCACCGAGAACGTGATCATGCAGGACGCGGACTCCACCCGCGGCTGCCTGGCCGGCCTGCGCGACCTCGACCTCGGAGTGAGCATCGACGACTTCGGCACCGGCCACTCGTCGCTGAGCCATCTCGACCGGCTGCCCGTCGACACCTTGAAGATCGACCGCTCGTTCCTCCAGGCGCACGACGGCCATCCCCACCGGACAGAGATCGTGCGCACCATCGTCACCCTCGGCCACGACCTCGGCCTCGAGGTCATCGCCGAAGGCATCGAGACCGCCGAGCACCGCGCCCTCCTCACCGAGATGGGCTGCGACCACGGCCAGGGCTACCTCTTCTCGCCGCCGGTGGACGCGGACGCGGCGCGGGAGATGCTGACCGCCGGCGTCGCCGGCTGATCGCGGGCCCGCCTCGCGCGATTCCGGCCGGGCACCGGCCGTGGTCTAATGGCCGCCGTACTCGTTCCACACGGAGACCCGCATGCCACGCCTCGTCCGCGGCGGCCTCATCCAGGCCAGCAACGTCCTCTCTCCCGACAAGGCCAGCCTGGCCGACGTGCGCGAGGCCATGATCGCCAAGCACCTGCGCCTCATCGAGGAGGCGGCGGCCAAGGGCGTCCAGGTGCTCTGCCTCCAGGAGCTGTTCTACGGGCCGTACTTCGCGGCGGAGCAGGACCCGCGCTGGTACCACTTCACCGAGCGCGTCCCCGAGGGGCCGACCATCCGCCTGATGCAGGACCTCGCCCGGAAGCACAAGATGGTGATGGTGGTCCCGGTGTACGAGGAGGAGGCCACCGGCGTCTACTACAACACGGCGGCGGTGCTGGACGCGGACGGCACCTATCTCGGGAAGTACCGGAAGAACCACATCCCGCACTGCCTGCCCGCGTTCTGGGAGAAGTTCTACTTCAAGCCCGGCAACCTCGGCTATCCCGTCTTCAAGACGCGCTACGCGACCATCGGCGTCTACATCTGCTACGACCGCCACTTCCCGGAGGGCGGGCGGTTGCTCGGCCTGCACGGCGCGGAGATCGTCTTCGTCCCCTCCGCGACCACGTCGGGCCACTCCGACAACCTCTGGAAGATCGAGCAGACCTCGATGGCGATCGCCAACGGCTACTTCGTCGGTACGAACAACCGCGTCGGCCGGGAGGCGCCCTGGAACTTCGGCGACTTCTACGGCAGCTCCTACTTCTGCAACCCCTACGGCGAGATCCTCGCCATCGGGAGCCGTGACAAGGACGAGCTGGTGACGGCCGACCTGGACCTCGAGATGATCGACAAGGTGCGCGCCCACTGGCAGTTCTACCGGGACCGCCGCCCGGAGAGCTACGCGGACATCGCCAAGGACGTGTTGTAGCGCCGACCATGGCCTTCGATCGGGTGTTGAAGGGCGGCCGCCTCGTCGACGGCACGGGCGCGCCCGGACGCCCGGCCGACGTGGGCCTGCGCGACGCGCGCATCGCCGCCATCGGGACGGACCTGCACGGCGCGGAGGAGATCGACTGCGCCGGCCACGTGGTCTGCCCCGGCTTCATCGACACCCACAGCCATTCCGACGTGAAGGTGCTGGCCGATCCCCTCCTGCCCATGAAGGTCCGCCAGGGGATCACGCTCGAGGTGTTCGGCCAGGACGGCATCTCCGTCGCGCCCGTGCGCGCGGAGGAGCGCGCCGCCTGGAAGCAGAAGCTGGCCGGCCTGCTCGGCGACTTCGGCGTGGAATGGGACTGGTCGTCCGTGCGCGGCTATCTCGATCGAGTGGCCGGCGCGCGCCCCGCCCCCGACGTCGCCTACCTCGTCCCCCACGGCGCCATCCGCCAGTGCGTGCTCGGGGGACAGGACCGCCGCGCGGACGCGCCCGCGCTCGCCGCCATGCAGGACCTGCTCCGGGAGGGCCTGGCCGAGGGCGCCTGCGGCCTCTCCACCGGGCTCATCTACCCGCCCTGCTGCTACGCGGACACGGAGGAGCTGATCGCCCTCGGCCGCGTGCTCGCGGAGGGCCAGCGGCCCCTGGTCGTCCACCTGCGGAGCGAGAGCGACCGGATCCTCGACGCGCTCGACGAGATGATCCGCGTCGCGCGCGAGTCTGGCTGCCCCGTCCACGTCTCGCACCTCAAGGTGGCCGGGCGGGAGAACTGGGCGCGCGCGGAGGACGTGGCCCGCCGCCTGGAGGAGGGGCGGCGCGCCGGCCAGCGCCTCACCGCCGACCAGTACCCCTACGTCGCGGGAAGCACGCTGCTCGGCGCGATCCTCCCTCCGTGGGCGCACGATGGAGGCACGGAGGCCACCCTGGCCCGGCTGTCCGATCCAGAGGCGCGGCGGCGCCTGCGCACGATGATGGCCGACCCCGCCCCCGCGGAGTGGGACAACTTCTGGAAGTGGACGGGCCCGGAGGGGATCGTGGTGGCGGACATCCCGTCCGGCCGGCATCCGGAGTGGCTGGGACGGACGCTCCTGGAGGTGGCGCGGGCACGGGGACAGGACCCCTTCGAGGCCGCCTTCGACCTGCTGCGCGAGGAGCGGATGGGGGTGGCGATGGTGTCGTTCTCGCAGGACGAGGCCGGGGTCGAGCGGTTCCTGCGCCTGCCCTTCGCCAACGTCTGCAGCGACGGCCTGCTCGGGGGCCGGCCCCATCCGCGCGCGTACGGCACCTACCCGCGCGTGCTCGCCCGCTACGTCCGCGAGCGGCACACCCTCTCGCTCGAGGAGGCGGTCCGCAAGATGACCTCCCAGGCCGCGGAGGCCTTCGGCTTCGCCGACCACGGCCTGGTGGCGGAGGGGCTCCGGGCCAACCTCGTCGTGTTCGACCCCGCCACCGTGGCCGACCGCGCCACCTTCGAGGAGCCGATGCGCTTCCCCGAGGGCGTTCGCGACGTGTTCGTGGGGGGAGAGCCGGTCGTCCGCGGCGGCGAGATGACGGGCCGCCGGCCCGGCCTCGTGGTCTCCTGAGGGCATCCGAGGTGCCCATCCTCACCGACCCCATGGGCTGGTTCACGGTGGAGGTGCCCGAAGGCTGGCACCGGCGGACGGAGGACTGCGTCACGACCCTGCAGAGCCCGCGCGGGATCGGCATCCTCTACCTCTCCGCCGCCCGCCACGTCCGCGGCCGGCAGGGCAGCTTCGGAGGCGCCGACTTCCTCACCCGCTTCCTGCGCAGCCTCGGCCTGGACGTCGAGGAGTCGCAGATCGGGCTCTCCCCCGGGATGGGATGCCGCATCTACACGTACGAGCGCGAGACGGAAACCAACCACTGGACCTTCTGGTCGGTGACGGACGACGAGACCGCGCTCCTGATGTCGTACGCCTGCTCCCTGGCCGAGCGCGACCAGGAGTCGGAGGAGGTGGAAGGGATCGTGCGGTCGGCGCGCCTCTATCACTCGGTGCCGGTGCACTGATGGCCGAGCTCGTGGGGGCGCCCTTCGGCGCCCTGCTGAGGCGCCTGCGGCGCGAGCACGAGCGCGAGGGCAAGGTGTTCGACCTGCCCGCGCGCAAGTTCTGGCACGGCGCCGCCGATCTCGACACCTCCGTCCTCTTCCACGGCCGGCGCGCGTCCAGCCCGCTCGGCCCCGCCGCCGGCCCCCAGGACCAGATGGCGCAGAACGTCGTGCTCTCGTGGCTGGCGGGCAGCCGGATCCTGGAGCTCAAGACGATCCAGATCAACGACCGGCTGGTGCTCCCCCGCCCCTGCATCGACGTGACGAGCCTCGGCTACAACGTCGAGTGGAGCCAGGAGCTGCGCCTCGAAGACAGCCTGCGCGAGTACGTGGCCGGCTCGATGCTGGTGGACGTCCTCAAGGCGGACAACCTGCTGGGTCTGCCGTCGGACCGGCTCAAGCAGGACACGATCCTCGACATGAGCGTCGGCTACGACCTGGCCGGGATCCGCTCTCCGCCGGTGAGAGGGTGGATCGAGTCGATGAAGGACGCGGGGGCGGTCGTGGCCGCCCTGCGCGAGGAGATCCCGCCCGACCTCGCGCGGTGGCGCGACCTCGACTTCACGACGCGCCTGAGCGACCAGATCACGCTGTCCACGTTCCACGGCTGCCCCGCCCACGAGATCGAGGGCATCGTGCGCTTCCTGCTCACGGAGATGGGCGTGCACGTGACGGTCAAGCTCAACCCGACCCTGCTGGGGAAGGAGGCGGTCGACGGGCTGCTGCACGACGTGCTCGGCTACCAGGAGGTCCGCACGCGCGCCCTTGACTTCGACAAGGACCTGCAGTGGGGGCAGGCCCTCGAGATCACGGACCGGCTGTCCGAGCTGGCGCGCTCCCTCGGACGCACCTTCCAGGCGAAGTTCTCGAACACGCTGGTGGTGCGGAACCATCGCGCGTTCTTCCCGGCCTCCGAGTCCGTCATGTACCTCTCGGGCGGGCCCCTGCACGTGATCACGCTGGCCCTGGTCGAGAAATACCGGCGGGCGCGGCCGGAAGTGCCGATCTCGTTCTCCGCGGGCGTGGACGCGCAGAACTATCCGGACTGCGCGGCCCTCTTCTTCACCCCGATCACGACCTGCACCGACCTGCTGCGCCCGGGCGGATACGGCCGGCTGGCGCGGTACGGCTCCTTGCTCGAGGAGCGCATGCGCGCGGTGGGGGCCACCCGGCTCGGCGACTTCGTCGTGCGCGCGCTGGGCCAGGGCGAGGCGGCCGTGCGCGCGGAGACGCCGGAGGGCCCGGGGCGGGAGCAGCTCCTGGCCGCGGTTGCCGGCGGCGGCGACCTCGCGGCGGCGGCGGAGAAGGCGGGCGGGCCCGGCCTCTACGACCGCCTCGTCCGGCGCGCCGCCCGGCTCAACACGCCGGTGGTGGCGGCGCGCGCGGCGTCGGATCCGCGCTACCGCGCGGAGCGGAACCGCGCCGTCCCGCGCAAGATCGGCTCCTACCTCGCGCTCTTCGACTGCATCAACTGCGACAAGTGCGTGCCCGTCTGCCCCAACGACGCCAACTTCGTGTACGAGACGGTCCCGCTGTCCGTGGACTATCGGAACTTCGTCGTCCGCGGCGGTGCGGTCACGGACGTGCCCGCGGGCGCGTTCGTGGCGGCCAAGGCCCACCAGATCGCGAACTTCCAGGACTTCTGCAACGAGTGCGGCAACTGCGACGTGTTCTGCCCGGAGGACCGGGGCCCCTACATCGAGAAGCCGCGTCTGTTCGGATCGCTGCAGGCCTGGACGGCCCTGCGGGAGCGTGACGGGTTCTTCGTGCGGCGGGACGCGCGGGGAGACGCCGTCTGGGGCCGCATCCGCGGCCGCGAGTACCGGCTGGACGTCGATCGGGCCCGCGATCAGGGCCTTTTCACGGACGGCGTGATCACGGTCGAGGTGAGCCACGCCGAGCGGCGTCCGCTGGGCGCGCGGGCGCGGGACGGGGCCCCGGAGGGGCATGCGCTCGACTTCTCGGCGTACCTCAACATGGCGCTGATCGTGGACGGCGTCCTCGACACCGCCCGCAGCAACCCCGTCAACGCGGCAGTGGCCGACCCGGAGGGACCGCCGCCGGGATAGCACGTCCGGGGGACGCCGTCCGAGGCATCCGCGACCTGTAGACCCGCTGGCGCGGGACGTTGTACCGCCGCAACCGCAGGTAGATCGTCCGCCGCGTGATGCCCATGAGCCGCGCCACGCGCGCGATGTTCCATCCGTGGCGCTCCAGCAGCAGCAGCAGCTTCTGGCGCTCGATGTCCTGGACCGGCGTGCGCTCGAGGTAGGTCTCGAGGCCCGCGGCCTCCCATGCCCCCGCCTCCGGCTCCGGATCGGACGCGCCCGCCAGCGTACGCGAGAACCGGGCCAGACGGTCGATCTCGGGCCCCGCGAAATCCCTCTCCACGCCGTCGACGTAGACGAGCGCGACGAGCCGTTCACCGTCGAAGACGGGCAGCACGGTCACGCTCGAGGCGCGGGGGCCGGGCAAGGCGGCCCCTTCCGGAGTCGCCACGAGGTCGGGGACCTGGATGACTTGTCCCGGCTGTAGCTGATCCTTCGCGCGCCTCCACAGGGTCTCGACCGCATCCACGACACCCGGGTCGGTTCCCCGCGCGGCAAACAGCGTCAGTAGCGAGTGCCCACCTGCCGGGATCCCCCGGCTCGTTCCGCTCGAAAGCCTCATCCCCACTCTCCTTGACCCGGGCATATTGTGCCACAGAGCGTATACGAATGGTACATTCGATTGACAAAACGTCTACTTTATATACATGATCTCGCCTTCTGGACATGGCGCTGCCGTTTGACGCCTGGAGGGATCGATGAGAGCTGCGCTGCGTTTGGGTGTGCTCGTGCTCGAGCTGGTGGGTGGCTTCTATCTGGTGGGTCGAGTGGCTACGACGGCCTTCGCGATGGGAGGCGGGTCGGTTCAGGTGTCCGAGGACACCTATCCTCCTCCACCACCCTGGTAGTCCTACCGGAAACGCGGGCGGCCTCTTGCCGCCCGCGTGGTCTCCTGGGCGTTTTGCGTTAACATCCGGTGGCGATGTCTGGCCTGCAGTGGATGCTCGGGGTCATTGGCGACCTGCAGATCCTGGTCCTCCTCGTGATCCTCTTCTGGCGCGGGCACCATCGGCGCTTACCGCTGTTCACGATCTACGTGGCGGGCGTGGTCTTCAGCGAGATCGCCCTGGTCCTCGACTACAGGATCCAGACGTGGATGGTGCGGCAGGTCATCGTGGCCGCGCTGCGCTTCGGCGTCACGCTCGAGCTGACCTACGCGATCTTCCGAGCGTTTCCCGCCGCGGCCGCCACCGCGCGGAAGGTGTTCCTGGTCCTCCTCGTCCTGACTGCGCTGACGGCGATGTCGGCGACGGGGCCGGAGACGGGCTATCCCGTATTCGCGCTCGAGGTCGTGCCGCGCCTGGCCACGGGCACCGTCTGGATCCTCACCGCTCTGGCCGCTCTCGTCCTCTGGTACCGTTTGCCGCTGGGCACGTTGCAGCGCGCGATCCTGGTCGGCCTCGCTCCCTATCTGATCGTGTTCACGCTCGGCCTCGACCTGCTCGCCAAGGGATGGCGGTACCGCGACGTGGTCGGCTACATCGGCGCGTTCGCGATGCTGGCCATGATCAACTACTGGTGCCGAGTGGCCTGGCGGACGGCGCCGGAGAGCGAGACTCGGTTCGCTCCCACCCCGATACCGCGCGCGGCGTCGTGACGCACCTGGTCAGCGGAGGTTGCCCGTGAACGTTCCCCTCGGGATCTTGATCGCGGGATCGGGCGTGAGCTGCCTGGTCGTGCTCTACCTGATCGGCCGCCGGAACGAGCGCCTCATCCGCCGCGACTGGGAGCTGCTCCTCACCCCGCGCGGTGAGAAGGTGTACGGGGCGATCGAAGACCGCGTGCGCACCGAGATCGACATG
>JBGPBV010000102.1:0-25206 GCA_041481445.1 Vicinamibacteria bacterium | reverse complement strand
CGTAGTTGTAGTAGTTGTCCTCGTCGATGTAGACGTAGGAGAACTTCTTCCAGGCGACCACGAACTCTCCCGCGGCCGCTGCGGCCACGGTGGGCTCCCCGGCGTAGATGCTCGTCTCGACCTGGATCTCGGGACCGACGGCCGCGCCCGCGGCATCGAACCGGCGACCCGAGATGCCCCCGTAGAAGAATCCGCGCTGCCACACGACCATGAACTCGCCCGCCGCGTCGACCGCCACCCTCGCCGCGCGGGTGCCCGCGGTCGAGTTGGCCTGGAAGTCCGGACCCTGTGGCGTCCCCGAGGAGTCGAAGCGCCGCCCGAAGATGTCGAGGCTCGCACTGGGAATGCCGCCGAAAGAGTCCCGCTTGTACGACTCCCACGCCACGACGAAGTTCCCGCTGCCGTCCATGGCCAGCGACGGGTTGGCCTGGTGGTCCGTGGTGTAGGCGTTCACCCGGAAATCCCCGCCCAGTGGATTTCCCGACGCGTCGAAGCGGCGGCCCCAGACGTCCCACAGCCCGGCAAAGGTGTAGCCCTGCCAGACGACGACGAAGCTCCCGGTCGCGTCCATGGCCACCGCGGGTACGCGCTGCGCGTTGGCCGAGATCGAGTTCACCTGGAACTCCGAGCCCACGGATGCCCCGGAGGCGTCGAAGCCCTGCCCGAAGATGCCGCCGAAGCTGCCGTCCTGTCCGAAGCTCTGCCAGACGACCACGAACTCTCCGGACGGCCTCATCGCGATCGCGGGCGCTCGCTGGGAGTCCACCGTGTCGGAGTTGACCTGGAACTCGGGCCCGAGCGCCTGACCGGCCCCGTCGAAGCGCCGGGCGAACACGCCGTGGAGGTCGCCGTCCTGCCCGAGGCTGTCCCAGACCACGACGAAGTTCCCGTCCGCATCGACGGCCACGGCCGGCCTCTCCTGGGACCCGGTGACGTATTGGTTGACCGGGAGCTCGAGCCCGGGCGCCTGGGCCCAGGCCACTCCGCCGGCCGCCATCACGATGCCGGCCACCATCGAGCCTCGCCGCCTCCCGCGCGCGCTCATGGCGGTCCGATGTAGGTCCACCGGCGCGACGCGAACTCGTCGAAACCCAGCGTGCCCGAGGCCCCGGACTTCACGGACATGGCACCCAGGCGGACGAAGTCCACCGCGCGCGCGTCGTTGTCGAGGCCGGACAGGGACGCCACCGAGGCCCCGTCGATCCACATCTCGAAGACCCCGTCGCCGGCGCCGGGCCCGTTGGACCGGCGCCAGTCCACCTCCACCACGTGCGGCCCGGCGTTCACGGCGGAGAAGCCGGTGTCGGCCAGCGAGTCGTCGTCGCGCCGCACGCGAGCGGCGAGGCCGTATTGGCCGCCCTGCCGCTTGAGGATCACCTGCACCAGCCGCCGGAAGGGAGCGTCCTCGAAGGCCAGGAACACGCGCACGCGGAAATGCCCGGCCGTCTCCCCGGGGTCGAAGCCGCTCGGATCGAGCAGGAAGCGCGCCCGGTAACGGGTCTCGCCGTCCGGCGAGTCGTCCTGGACGTAGAGGCCGGCCTGATCGTCCACGAGCGCCTGGAGGCCGAAGCTCGTCCCGTCCATGGCCGCCCCCGCGGAGACGCTCAAGTCGCCGGCGTCCGTCTGCGCGGCCGACCACGCCGAGAGACCGCCGGTCTCGAAGCCGTCGGCGAAGATCGAGTCCGGGGGCATCGTGTAGCGTTGGCCGAACACGCCGCGCCGGCCGCTCAAGCCGGAGGGGTAGCTGGACCATGCGACCACGAGGTTGCCGGAGCCGTCCGTGGCGATCGCGGGGGTCGTCTGATCGCCCGTGGTGTAGGTGTTGACGGCGAACTCGGAGCCGCGACGGTTCGCGGAGGAATCGAAGGCCTGGCCGAAGATTCCCTGGCCGCTGCCATCCTGACCGGGACTGCTCCAGACGACGACGAAGTCCCCGTCCGGATCCATGGTGGTCGCGGCCGCCGCCTGCGCCCCCGTGGTGTAGGTGTTCACGAGGAACTCGGGGTCGAGGGCGCTCCCGAATTCGTCGAACCTTCGGGCGAAGACGTCGCCCGCGCTGTGCCACGTGACCACGAACCCGCCGGCGTCGTCGATGCCGACCGACGCCCCCTGCTGTGACTGCAGGGTGAGGGTGTTCGCGGCGAATTGCGGTCCCCGTGGGGTGGCGGAAGGGTCGAACCTGCGGGCGGACACGCCGTAGCCGCTGCCGTCGCAGCATTGGTTCCAGGCCACGATGAACTCGCCGGCCGCGTTCATGGCCACGGTCGGACGGAGCCCGTACCCTTCGCTCGAAGAGCGCAGCGGGAAGTCCGGCCCCTGCGGGTTCCCGGAAGCGTCGAAGCGCCGGCCGTACACGCCGCGGTAGCTGCCGCCCTGGGTGAAGCCGTCCCAGGCGACCACGAAGCTCCCGTCGCCCGCGACACCCACCTTGGCGAGGTACTGCCGTTGCTGGGTGGCCAGGGCGAGCTGGAACTCCGGCCCTTGCGGGCTCCCCAACGCGTCATAACGCCGCCCGAAGACGCCATAGTCGGAGCCATCCTGGCCGCGGCTCTGCCAGACGACCACGAAGTCTCCGGACGCGCCCATGGCTACGGAAGGCTGTCCCTGGACGTCCGTGGTGTAGGTGTTGACGTGGAATTGCGAGCCCTGGGGGTTCCCCATCTCGTCGTAGCGTTGGCCGAGGATCCCGATGCTGGGGCCGTCCCCGCTGGAGCTCTGCCAGACGATCACGAACCGGCCGGTGCCATCGGCGCTCACCGAGGGGCGCACGTGAGCGGCCGTCGTGTCGGCGCTGACCTGGAACTCGATCCCCACCCGCACGGGCAGCTCCGCCCCGCACGGCGCGGCACCGGCAACGAGGCAGAGGCCCGCCACGCCCAGACGCAGGCGCATCCCGCAATGAGGCGCCCTGCGGAGGCCGGTTGTCAACGCGTCCTCCCCTGCCTCCCGATCCGATGCCGCGCCGCCGGGTCTAACATGGGTCCATGCCCCCGACCCCTCCCGTCCCCCTCGTGATCGCCCATCGCGGCGACAGCGCGCACCGTCCGGAGAACACGCTCGCCTCGTTCGCCTCCGCCCTCGAGATCGGAGCTGCCATCGTCGAGTTCGACGTCCACCTCTCCCGCGACGGGGAGGTCGTCGTGATCCACGACACCACGGTCGACCGCACCACCGACGGCCACGGCGCGATCAAGCAGATGAGCCTGGCCGAGATCCGGCGGTTGTCCGCCGGATACCCCACTCGATTCGGCTCCGCCTACCGCGGCGAGCGGGTGCCCACCCTGGGCGAGGTGCTCGGCCTCCTGCACGATCGCGCCCTCGCCATGATCGAGATCAAGCCGGAGGCGGTGACGGACGACGCCGAGGGCGGGATCGAGGCGCATGTCGTGGAGGAGGTGCGCCGGGCCCGAATGGAGAAGGAGGTGGCCCTCATCTCCTTCGACCGGCGCGCCTTGCTCCGCTGCCGGGCGATGGCGCCCGAGATCGTCCGCGGGCACCTGTTCCACGAGAAGGCGACGGTCGGCGAGATGCTGGCGGGAGCGCGCGAGGTCGGCTCCGAGATCATCATGCCCGAGAAGCGCCTCCTCTCCGACGAGCTGCGTGACCGCGCGCGCGAGGCCGGAGTGAAGGTCGCGACCTGGGTGGTGGACGAGGTGGAGGAGCTGCGCCGCCTGATGCGGTTCGAGCTCTACGGCGTCGGCTCGAACTGCCCGGGCGACATGATGGAGGCGCTCCAGGCCCCCTGAGGCACGTCAGTCCGCGGGCAGGATCCCGTCCATCAGCCGTGCAGGGGATGGATCACGAGACCGGACGGCAGCTTGGGATGGAAGAACGTGCTCTTGGCGGGCATGGACTCGCGGGCGTCCGCGACGTCCACGATCTGGCGCACGGGCGTGGGCCGGACGAGGACGGCCAGCCGGCACTGTCCGGCGGCCAGGGACTCCTCCACCTCGCGGAGGGAATGGGCGTAGCGCACGGCGTCGTCGGGCACGCCCAGGACCTTCGGCAGCACCGCCTGGTGCAGGAAGAACGTGTCGAGCGCGCGCAGGCTGGGCGCGGCCTCGGCCGGGAGCAGGTCCTCCGCCTCGGGCAGGGCTTCCGCCACCAGCCCCGAGCCTCCGGGCTCGACGAGGCCGAACGCGTACGGCATCGTGGACTCCGCGGCGTCACGGGCGGCCGCCGCCGCGCCGCGCGCGCCACTGAGGTTGAACCCGGACTGCAGGGCGCGGCGCGCCTCCTCCAGCGACGGCCCGCGATCGAGCAGGCGGTGGTACGGCAGCACGACCAGGCCCGGCGCGTCCATGGGAGTGAAGTAGCCGAGCGTCCAGGCCCCCTCCGTGCCCACCTCCTGGGCGTAGCGCTGCGCGGTCGCCCATCGATGGTGGCCGTCGGCGATGTAGGCCTTCTCGGCGCCGATCGCGCCCTGGAGGGCGGAGATGGCCGCGCCGTCCCGGATGCGCCAGACGCGATGGCGCACCCCGCCGTCGTCGGTGTACTCGAGCTCGGGCGGGGTGCCCGCCGTCCGCTCGGCCTGGCCGGCGAAGACGCCGCGGCGGTCGGCGAACATCATGAAGATGGGGCTGAAGTTCGCGCGGGTGGCCTTGAGGAGCTTGTAGCGGTCCTCCCGGGCCTCCTTGCGCGTCTGCTCGTGCGGCATCACGCGACCCCGGCCCGGCTCCTCCACCCGGCACCGCGCGAGGAGGCCTTGGCGCCGGTGCGGGCGGCCCTCGAGGTCGAAGGTCTGCTCGACGAGGTAGAGGCTGGGCTCGGGGTCGGCGGCCAGGAGTCCCGCCGCCATCCACCCCCGGAAGGTGGCGCCGGCCTCGTCGTAGGCGGCGTCACCGGGAGCGAGGCTGAGGACGACACGCACGATGTTGCGAGGATCGCGCGCGTACAGCTCGTCCCGGTAGGCGGAGGAGATGACGTCGTAGGGCGGGCAGAGGACCTTGGAGAGAAGGGCGTCGGGGACGCGATAGCGCAGGCCGCGGAACGGCTGGATTTCGGGCACGGCATGTCCTCCGGGGGGGCCGGGCTTCTAGGATACCGAGGACACCGGCGCCGTGTAATCGACCTTGTAGGCGAGGCGGGCCGTCCCCATGCGCACCTCGTCGCCCGTCTTGAGGACCGCGGTCTCGATCTTCTTGCCGTTGACGTAGCTGCCGTTGCGGCTCTTGAGGTCGACGAGCAGGTAGCCTTCCGGCGAGCGGTCGATGCGGGCGTGGAAGGAGGAGACCTTGGGGTCGGAGATCACGATGTCGTTGTTGCGGTGCCGGCCGATCGTGTAGGTGTCGCGCGTGAGCGGGAACGAGGTCTCCGCCTCGCCGGTCAGGAGGACGAGGCGGCTCGAGACCACCTGCTTGCGGTTGGCCATGTACTGGACGGCCTTGGGCGAGACGATCTCCTTGGTGTCGTCGCCCTCCAGCTTGGGCGCGCGCTCTCCGCTCTGGAACTGCACGGAGACGCCCGCGCCGGCGGAGGAGGTCGGCTTCCCCTCCTGGAACTTGCTGGTGGCCAGGGCGCCCCGCTCGGCGGGGACGGGCGTCTCGTCCTCGGGGGGAGGGACGATGGCCACGAACTTCGCCTTCACCAGGTGATGCAGGATCTGCAGCGTGGCCAGCTCGTCGGGGTTGCCGGCCAGCCGGCAGATCTCGCTGAGGCTGCGCCGCCCGTCGATCAGGAAGTAGACCTTCCACTCCTCGGGCGTCATGGTGACGCTGTGCTTGACCTTCTCGGGGTTGGCGATGGCCTCCACCGCCATGTCGAGGTCGGGGAAGACCTCGGAGAGGCGGCCGCGCTCGTCGAGGCGCCGGCTGCCCTCCATGAGCAGGTTCTGGAGGTCCATGTCCAGCGTCACCGCCGTGGCCGGCGGCAGCACCTTCTCCCAGAAGGTGAAGACCCCCTCGCGCCAGGTGAAGGTGTCGAAGATGACCTCCGAGACCTGCACCTTCAGGAACGAGGCCAGCTCGGTCTCGCTGAGGAGCTTGTCGGCGAGGAGGACGCTGCCCACGCGCCACCGCCCGGACCGCGGCTTGTTGAGGGCGCGGTCCATCGAGTCGCGGCTCACCTTCTGCAGGCGGATGAGCATGGCCCCCAGGTGCAGGTCGGCCTTGGTGGAGGAGGCGAACACGGGGTTGCCGTCGCGGAAGAAGAGCTTGGTCTCCTGGTCCGTCTTCTCCAGGGAGAGCACGCCCGTGCGCCGGCCCATGTTGAGGAAGCTCAGCACGTCCGGGACGTCGAGCCGCCCGAGGTCGCCCTCGAGGATCTTGTGCATGGGGCCCCGCTCCTGCGATTCTAGCATCCGGCCCCGGTCGTGTTATCCTGGCTTGCCCCGCCGCACGGGGTCCCACGCGAAGCTCCATCTTGCCGTCGCTTCGGCGCGCTTCCCCCGGTCGGAGGAGAGCATGACCACGTTCAAGGAGATGATCGGCCGCGTCAAGGCGGAGATCCGCGAGATCTCGCCGGCGGAGACGCGCGCCCGCGGCGGCGAGGCCGTCGTGATCGACGTGCGCGAGGCGGACGAATGGGCCCAGGGCCACCTCCCGGGCGCCGTGTTCATCCCGCGCGGCTACCTCGAGCTGCGCATCGAGGAGAAGGTGCCGGACCGCGCGCGTGAAGTCGTCCTCTACTGCGCGGGAGGGACGCGCTCCGCCCTCGCCGCGCGCTCCCTGCAGGACCTCGGCTACGAGCGGGTCTCCTCCATGGCGGGCGGCTTCGGCAAGTGGAAGGAGGCCGGCTTCCCGATCGAGGTCCCGCGCACCCTGAGCCCCGAGCAGAAGCAGCGCTACAGCCGGCACCTGCTGGTGCCGGAAGTGGGCGAGGTCGGGCAGGCGAAGCTGCTGGGGTCGAAGGTGCTCCTGGTGGGCGCGGGCGGGCTGGGGTCGCCGGCCGGCCTGTACCTGGCGGCGGCGGGCGTGGGCACCATCGGCCTCATCGATTCCGACGTGGTGGACCTCTCGAACCTGCAGCGGCAGATCCTGCACACGAACGACTCGGTGGGAAGGCCCAAGACGGAATCGGCGGAGCGGACCCTGCGCGCGCTCAACCCCGACGTGAACGTGGTGCGGCACGACCTCCGCCTCGACGCCAGCAACGTCATGGACGTCATCGCGCCCTACGACGTGATCCTGGACGGCTCGGACAACTTCTCCACGAAGTACCTGGTCAACGACGCGTCCGTGCTCGCGGGCAAGCCGAACGTCTACGGCTCCATCTTCCGCTTCGACGGCCAGGCCTCCACCTTCGTGCCGCGGGTGGGACCCTGCTACCGGTGCCTCTATCCCGAGCCCACCCCGGCGGAGCTGGCGCCTTCCTGCGACGAGGCCGGCGTGCTCGGCGTCCTGCCCGGCGTGGTCGGCCTGGTGCAGGCCACGGAGGCGGTGAAGCTGATCCTGGGCAAGGGCCGGCCCCTCATCGGCCGCCTCCTCACCTACGACGCGCTCGAGATGTCGTTCCACGAGTACAAGGTGCGCCGCGACCCCGGCTGCGCGGTGTGCGGCGACCATCCGACCATCCGGCAGGTCAGCGACCTCGAGTGGTCCTGCCACTTCGAGCCGCGTGAGCCGCGCCCCGCCGCGGTGTCGTGAGCCGCGCGCCGAGCAGCGTCCCCGTCCTCGAGACGATCCTCGACGCCATCGGGAACACGCCGCTCCTGCGCCTCCGCCTGGCCGGCCTCCCCGACGGCGTGGAGGTCTGGGCGAAGTGCGAGTGGTTCAACCCGGGGGGGTCGGTCAAGGACCGCACCGCCCTCTCCCTCGTCCGCGAGGGCGAGCGCTCGGGGGCGCTGCGGCCGGGCAAGGTCATCGTGGACTCCTCGTCGGGCAACACCGCGGTGGGGCTGGCCCTGGTCGGCCGGGCCCGGGGCTACGCGGTCGAGCTGTACATGCCGGGGAGCGTGAACGCGGAGCGCCAGGCCCTCTGCCGCGCCTACGGCGCCTCCATCGTCTTCACCGATCCGCTGCTGGGCTCGGACGGCGCGCTCGAGGAGGTCCGGCGGCGCGTGGCCGCCGCCCCCGACCGCTGCTTCTACGCCGACCAGTACCGCAACCCCGCGAATCCCCTCGCCCACTACCGCACGACGGGCCCCGAGATCTGGGAGCAGACCCAGGGGCACGTCACCCATTTCGTGGCCGGCCTGGGCACGACGGGCACGGTGGTCGGGACGGCGCGCTACCTGCGCGAGCGCTCGCCGCGCGTGCGCGTGGTGGCGGTGGAGCCCGACCACGAGATGCACGGGCTGGAGGGGCTGAAGCACCTGCCCAGCGCGATCGTGCCCGAGATCTACGACGCGCGCGCGCACGACGAGAAGGTGACGGCCTCGACGGAGTCGGCCTACGCGATGTGCGCGGAGGTGCTGCAGGATCAAGGCCTGCTCGTGGGCCATTCCGGGGGGGCGGCCCTGTGGGCCGCGCGCGAGGTGGGACGCCGCCTGGCCGCGGGCGTGATCGTGGCCCTGCTCCCGGACGGCGGCGAGCGCTACCTGGGCGCAAAGGCGGCGCGGTGAAGATCCGCCGGGGCGATGCAGACGCGATCGCCACCCAGGCGCGGGCGGGATATCCGTACGAAGTCTGCGGCTTCCTGCTCGGCTCGTGGGTGGAGGGCGCTCCGCGAGTCACGCGCGTCGTGGCCGTGCCCAACCGGGAGACGGAGCGGCCTGCCGTGCGCTACCAGATCGCTCCCGAGGACTACATCGACGTCCAGCGGAGCGGACGCGAGAGCGGTCTGGACGTGGTCGGGTACTACCACAGCCATCCGGATCATCCCGCACGGCCCTCGGAGACCGACCGGCGAATCGCCGCCGAAGGCCTCTCCGATGGGCTCGTCTACGTGGTCTGCGGCGTGCAGGGCGGCCGGGGGACGACGAGCACGGCCTGGGTCTTCCGGGACTCTCGACAGGACTTCGAGCATGAGCCGTTCGACGTCGAATGAGGAGGGTGGTCCCATGGCGGTGAAGGTCCAGATCCCCGGCCCCCTGCGCTCGCTCACCGGGGGCGCGGCGGAGGTGGAGGTGGAGGCCTCAAGCCTCCAGGGCGTGATCGACGCGCTGGAGGCCAGGTACAAGGGGGTGAAGTCACGCCTCTGCGACGAGGACGGCAAGCTGCGCAGCTACGTCCGCGTCTTCGTCAACGGCGAGGACGCACGCACGCTGGGAGACGCCAAGGCGGCCGTGAAGTCGGGCGACCGCGTGTCGATCGTGCCCGCCATCGCGGGCGGCTCGGTCTAGTCCGGACGCCTCAGCCCGCGGCGCGGGCCCGAGGCAACCCGCGCCGGGCGGGTCGCGGGCCCCGCGAGCCCGCCCTGGCGCTGCGCCCGGTGGCCGGAAACACGGGGACGGCGGCGAGCACGAGGCTCGCGGCCAGCGCCGCCCGGTACCAGAGGGGCAGCCAGCTTCCGTGGGCGAATCCGCGCGCCCAGGCCGCCGCCCCGAGCACCACGAGGGCCACCACCGGCACCATGGCGAGGCCGACGGCGGCCCGACGCGGCGTCAGGCCGGTCACGAGCACCGGCGCCGCGAGGATCCACAGCGCGGGCACCGGGTCCTGCCAGACCAGCAGGACGAACAGCGCGCATAGGATCAGCCGCAGGAGCATGCGCCATCCGCGGCCCGCGGTGGCGGCGACCAGGCTCGGCGCGAGCGCGATCGCACCGGCGAGGAGCAGGGCCCATCTCGGCATCACGTACCCGAAGACGGCGAACCAGTCGGGGTCGGGATCGTGGCGCACCGGCGCCTGCGCCACCGCCTCCACCGCCCCCCGCACCGCCTCCCCCATTCGCCCGAGGGCTTCCGGGTCCAGCCGCTCGGGGGTGTCGCCTTTCTGGTGATACCAGGGGTAGAACGACGTGAAGGACGAGTCGGAGGCGAATACCGCCGGCACTCCCGCCTGCAGGAAGGACAGGTCGTCGCCGTAGTAGGGGATGCGGAAGACGCGCACGGCGGGCTGGTAGACCCAGGCCAGCCACGGATCGCCGACGCCGAGCGAGGCCCCGGCCCCGCGCGCGCCGGAGAGGGACGCCGCCACCAGCCAGCCGGGGGCGATCACGTGCCCTTCCGGCCGCAGCGGATCGGCGTAGGCGATCGGTTGGAGCACGGGCCGCCCTCCCCGCCAGCCGCACATCTCGACGACGAAGGCGGCCATGATGTCCCGCGCCTGGGGTCCCAGCGCGCGCAGGTAGGCGCGCGAGCCCGTGGTCGTGCCCAGGCCGGTCGACCACGCCTCCTCGCCGTCCCAGGACGCGAAGAGGATCGTGCGCGCGGGCGGACCGCTCCGGGCCAGGGCGCGCGCGACCTCGATCATCACCCCGACCCCGCCGCCGTCGTCGTAGGCGCCGGGCGCGTCCGGCGCGGTGTCGTGATGGGCGCCGACGACCAGCAGCCCGGGACCGCGGCCGCCGAGCACGCCGACCACGTTGGCGCCCCGGACGCCCTTGACCTCGAAGTCCTCGAGCCGAACGTCGGACAGCCCCGCCGCCCGGAGCTGGGCCGCGACGTAGCTGGCGGCGGCGCGCCCGCGCGGCGAGCCCCAGGGATGGGGACCCAGCGAGGCGAGCGCGCTCGCGTGACGCAGGGCGGCGCCGCCGTCGACGGTCACCGCCGCCGCGAGCAGGAGGACGGGCAGGGGACCCATGGGCGCGGCGGATTATAGGCGCGGCCTCCGCCCCAGGCGGTCCAGGCGGATTCGGCGGGCGCGCGTCCGATGTACAATCCCGCCCGCCTCGATGCGCCTGCAGGATGCCCGCCGGTCCGCCGCCCTCCTCCTGCCGCTGCTGGCGGCGGCGCCGCTGGGGGCGGGGACGATCATGGGGAAGGTGGACCTGGTCGAGAAGGGCGGAAGGAAGGCGACCGACCTCTCGGACGTGATCGTGTACGTCGACGGCGCGCGCGTGAAGCCCAGGGCCTCGACGGCGACGGTGGTCATGAAGGGCAAGGCCTTCTCGCCGCGGGTGGTGGTGGTGCCGGTGGGTGGGACGGTCGAGTTCCCGAACGAGGACCCGATCTTCCACAACGCGTTCTCCGTCTCCGGCGAGAACCGCTTCGACCTCAACCTGTACAAGCGGCCGAAGGTGGGCTCGTTCACGTTCCAGCACCCCGGGATCGTGCGCGTCTACTGCAACATCCATCCGCAGATGAGCGCGGTGATCGTGGTGCGCGACAACCCGCTCTTCACGAAGGCGGCCGCGGACGGCACCTTCACGATCGAGAACGTGCCCGCCGGCAAGTACACGGTCAAGGCCTGGAACGAGCGCGCAGGCGAGACGGCGGCGGAGGTGACGGTGGCGGACAAGGGCGAGGCCCACGCGCAGTTCTCCCTGGACACCTCCTCCTTCAAGACCGTCCCCCACAAGAACAAGTTCGGCAAGGACTACTCGACGGACGAGAAGTACTGAGGCTCCGGACGTGGGACTCACCCAGAAGATCCTGATCTTCACGAGCCTCCTGGTGGTGGCGCTGGTCGCCACCTCCCTGGTGTTCACGACCGTCCAGGCGGACCGCCTGGCCGAGGAGAACGTGGCCCGCGGCCTCGGCGAGACGCGCCAGGTCTGGGAGACCTTCCAGGCCGACCGCTACAACAAGCTCAAGCTCGGCATCCGCGTGCTCGGGAACGATCCCGGCTTCAAGAGCCTCGTCGAGACCAAGGACGCCACCACCATCATGGACACCCTCAAGGAGCGCAACGAGGAGATCAAGGCCGACTTCTTCATCGTGACCGATCCCGCGGGGGTGATGATCGTGCGCACGGACCGCCCGGGGGCGCAGGGAGAGGACCTCTCCAAGGCCACGATCGTCATGAAGCCGCTGGAGGGCGAGGAGTCCTCCACGGTGTGGCGCACCTCCGATCGCCTCTACCACGCGGTGTCCGTCCCCATGGTGACGGGGCCGGAGCTCAAGGGCGTCCTCGTGGCCGGCTACGGCATCAACGAAGTGCTGGCCAGCGAGATCCGGAAGCTCACCCACAGCGAGATCGCCTTCCTCACGATCACGCCGGGGGCGGCCCCCCAGCTCTCGGTCTCCTCGCTCGGACCCAAGGAGCCCGCCCTGCGGGCGGCCCTGGGCCGGCCCGACCTCGCCTCCGGCAGCGCGGCCAGCCTCGAGATCGATCTCGCCGGCGACCGTCACGTGGGCACGGAGGTGCCCCTGAAGACCTCGACCGGCGAGACGGTGGGCGCGGTCCTGGCCCTGCGCAGCATGGACGAGGAGATGGCGGCCTTCCGCCGGTTCCGCAACAGCCTCGTCATCGTCTCCGCCGTGGTCATGGCCCTCGGCCTGCTCGTCGCCTACCTGGCCGCCACCCGCATCACGGGGCCGGTGCGGCGTCTGGCCGACCTCGTGGAGCGCGCGCGCAACGGGTCGTATTCCGGCAAGGTCGAAGTGGAGAGCCGCGACGAGATCGGGACCCTCGCGCGCACGTTCAGCCGCCTCCTCGCCGACCTGCGCGAGAAGGAGCAGCTCATCGACTTCCTCAAGTCGGGGACGATGGTGAGGAAGGGCCCCGGCGTGACCGGAACCGCGGCCGGGCCCGGAAGCACGATGCAGGAGACGGCCGCCATCGCCGCCGTCGCCCCCGGGGTCAAGGTCGCGAAGGGCGACCTCTTCGCCGGCCGCTACGAGATCCTCTCGACCCTGGGCAAGGGCGGGATGGGGGTCGTCTATCGGGCGCGCGACCGGACGCTGGACGAGGAGGTTGCGCTGAAGGTCCTGCGGCCAGACGTCATGAAGGACGATCCGTCCTTGATCGAGCGCTTCAAGCAGGAGATCCGGCTCGCGCGCAAGATCACCCACCGGAACGTCCTCCGCACCCATGATTTCGCGGAGGCGGACGGGACGCCCTACATCTCGATGGAGTACCTCGAGGGGGTCACCCTCAAGGACCTCATCGTCAGCAAGGGCGCGCTGCCCCTCGGGGTCGGGCTGCGCATCGCCAAGCAGATGTGCCAGGGCCTGGAGGCCGCCCACCGCGAGGGCGTCGTGCACCGCGACATCAAGCCGCAGAACATGCTCATCCTGCCCGAGACGGGCGAGCTCAAGATCATGGACTTCGGCATCGCCCGCGTCTCCGAGGTGAAGGGGAACACGGGCACCAGCCCGAGCGCGGCCGGCCTCACCACCGCGGGGGTGGTGATGGGCACCCCCGACTACATCCCGCCCGAGCAGGCCCAGGGCATGCAGGCGGACTTCCGCTCCGACATCTATTCCCTGGGAGTGGTGCTCTACGAGGTCTTCACCGGGCGCCTGCCCTTCACCGGCGACACGATCATGAAGATCGTCCTCGCCCACATCCGGAACCCGCCCCCGCCCCCGCGCACGGTGAACGACGGCATCCCGCCCGCCCTGGAAGGCGTGATCCTGCGCGCCCTGCAGAAGGATCCGGCCGCGAGGTACCAGACGGTCACCGACATGCTGCGCGACCTCAGCGACATCTCGTCGAGCCTCGACGCCGCCGCCGCCTAGCGCCCGCGCGCGAGATCGAGCCGTCCCCGGCGCGCGAGCGTCTTCATGGGCTAGGTGACCGGCACCCTCTTCGTCTTGCTCACCAGGTTCCCCTTGTCGTCCGTCATCTGCACCGCGATGTCGATGTTGAGCGTCGGGCGCGGGACGTTGTTCTTCACGGGGTAGCCTTCGATGATGGGCCGCACGGCCAGCTTGCCGTTGGCCTCGATGCGGTTGGTGCCGGCCTTGGTCTTGATGTCGTCGCTCGAGAGATGGAGGGTGGTGAGGGCGACGCCGAGGGTGGCATCGCGTGCGGTGAAGTCCACGCTGTCCACGCGCCCGCCCACGCCCGCCGTCTCCGTGACCGTCACCGTGGAGTCGAGGGAGCCGTAGCAGTACGTGTCGGACACCGGGCACACCCACAGGACCTTCAACGGATCGGGCGCCACCCCGATGTCGAGGGCGGCCGAGGTCGGGCTCGGGCTCGCCGTGGGCGTGGTCTGGTCCTGCTTGAAGTACTCGCAGGCGGGCAGGGCGCCCGCCATGACGACGGCCGCCACCATCAGGATTCCAGCTCTTCTCATCATCACCATCCCACTCCCGGATGCGAGGGAGGGAGCGCGATCCGCCGCTCGGGGTCATGATGACGGTACACAGGGACAGCCCGGGTCCGGCCTCAGGGGGTACGGAACAGGGAGAGACGCCGCGCCGCGGCGATCGTTCAGGTCTAAAACATCATCGAGGAACCGACTAGACGGTGGCGGTCGTGAGCTGGTGGGCGAGGGTGTCGAGGGAGCGCACGAGCGAATCGGGGAGGCGGTCGCCGAAGCGCTCGAAGAAGGCGCGGATCTCCGGGACCTCGGCCGCCCATTCGTCACGGTCGACGCGCAGCAGCGACTCCTGGTCCGCCCGCGAGAGCGAGAGGCCGTCGAAGTCGATGCCGCCCTCGCCGGGCACCAGCCCGATGGCGGTCTCCTGCGCGGACCCGCGGCCCTTGACCCGCTCGATCATCCAGAGCAGCACGCGCAGGTTCTGGCCGAACCCGGGCCAGAGGAAGCGCCCGTCGGGGCCGGTGCGGAACCAGTTCACGTGGAAGACCGCGGGCGGACGGCTCAGCCGGCCCTGCATGTCGAGCCAATGCTGGAAGTAGTCGGCCATGTTGTAGCCGCAGAACGGGAGCATGGCCATGGGGTCGCGGCGCACCACGCCCACCTGGCCGGTCGCGGCCGCCGTCGTCTCCGAGCCCATGGTGGCGCCGATGAAGACGCCATGGTCCCAGTCGCGGCTCTGGAAGACGAGGGGAGCCAGGCGCGCGCGCCGCCCGCCGAAGATGATGGCGGAGAGGGGCACGCCCTGCGGGTCCTCCCAGCGCGGCGACATCGTGGGGCACTGGCGCGCGGCCGCGGTGAAGCGCGAGTTGGGGTGGGCGGCCTTCCCCGTGCGGTCCCAGGGGCGGCCCTGCCAGTCGATCAGTCCGGCGGGCGGGGTCTTGTCCTTCCCCTCCCACCAGGGCACGCCCTCCGGGGTGACGGCCACGTTCGTGAAGATCGTGTCGCGGGCGATCGTCGCCATCGCCGCCGGGTTGGTCTCCGGCCCCGTCCCCGGCATGACCCCGAAGAAGCCGGCCTCGGGGTTGACGGCCCAGAGGCGGCCGTCCGGTCCCGGCCGCAGCCAGGCGATGTCGTCGCCGATCGTCCGCACCTTGTAGCCGAGGTGCTCGAGGGGAGACTGGAGCATGGCCAGGTTCGTCTTGCCGCAGGCGGAAGGGAACGCGGCCGCGATGTAGTGGCGCTCGCCACCCGGAAGCTCCAGCTCCAGGATCAGCATGTGCTCGGCCATCCATCCCTGGTCGCGGGCCATCACGCTGGCGATGCGCAGGGCGAAGCACTTCTTCCCGAGCAGGGCGTTGCCGCCGTAACCCGAGCCCACGCTCCAGATCAGCCGCTCCTCGGGGAAGTGGACGATGAAGCGCCGCTCCGGGCTGAGGTCGCCCAGGGAGTGCAGGCCGGGCACGAAGTCGTCGCCGCCGCCGAGCTGGTCGAGCGCGGCCGACCCCATGCGGGTCATGATCCGCATGTTGGCCACGACGTATGGGCTGTCCGTGACCTCGATCCCGACCTTGCTGAAGGGCGATCCCAGCGGGCCCATGACGTAGGGCACCACGTACATGGTCCGGCCCTTCATCGCCCCCGCGAACAGGGGGCCCACCTTCGCGCGCGCCTGGTCGGGCGCCATCCAGTGATTGGTCGGACCGGCGTCGCCCTCCTGCCGGCTGGCGATGAAGGTCAGGTGCTCGGTGCGGGCGACGTCGGACGGATGGCTGCGATGCAGGTAGCAGCCGGGCGCCGCCTTGGCGTCGAGCGCGCTCAGCGTCCCGTCGACCAGCATGCCGGCGACCAGGCGGGCGTTCTCGTCCTCGGAGCCGTCGCACCAGACGACGCGATCCGGCCGCGTGGTCCGCGCGACCTCGTCCACCCACTTCTGGGCTGGAGTCATCAAGGCGCCCCTATGAGATCGTGCCCATGCGCAAACTCGATGAACGGCAGAAAAAAAGATTCTAGGAGGCGCGCGCGCGGGGTGTCAAACTAGGAGATCCATGTCTCGCTTCCATCTGGGAAGGCTGCTTCTCCTCGGTCTGCTCGCGGGCGGCGTGCCCGGGAGCGAGGCCGCGGAGCCGGTGCGCGTGAGCGCCGTCTCCCTTCCCGAGGCCCGGGCCTGGCGGGACCGCATCGACGCCCTCCTTCGCGCGGGGGGCCTGGGTGTGCGCAAGGCCCGGGCGGACACCCTGATGCCCGAGCGCCAGCACATCCGGTACGCGCAGCTCTACCAGGGCGTGCCCGTGATCGGGGGGGACCTCGCGGTCCAGGTGGCGGGCGACGACGTCGTCTCCGTGTTCGGGACCCTGTACGACGGGATCGCGCTGGAGGCCACGCCCACCTTCGACGCCGACCACGCGGTCCGGATCGCGGAGCGCGTCTCGGGCCAGCCCCTCGGCCTGCGCGACCCCGAGCTCGGCATCCTGCCCCTCGCCACCGGCGGCTTCGCGCTCGCCTACACCGTCCCCGTCTTCTCCGAGGAAGGGCGCGTCGTCTACGAGATCGACGCCCGCACGGGCGCGGTCCTCCAGGCGCGCCACGAGACGGAGACCCAGTCCGCGGTCGGCCACGGCAAGGGCCTCCTGGGCGACGACAAGAAGATGAGCGTCCGCGCCGCCTCCGGCCGTTTCCTGGGAGACGACCTCCTCCGTCCGCCGCTGCTCGAGACCGTCGACACGAAAGGCAGCCTGGACCGGGTGTTCCAGGTCCTGAACGCGCTGATCCCGGCCGCCGAGTCCGACCTCATCGCCGACTCCGACAACGACTGGACGGACCCCATCGCCGTGGACGGCCACGCCTACGCCGGCTACACGTACGACTTCTACTTCAAGCGCTTCGGCCGCCGCGGCCTGGACGGCAACGACCTCAAGGTCCGCAGCATCGTCCATCCCGTGCGCCTCCAGGACTACGCGCTCTACTCCCCCGACGTGATCGGCTTCTTCTTCGCCAACGCCTTCTACGCCGGCAACGGAGTCATCCTGCTCGGCGAGGGGCTGCCCCCGGGGGTCACGCTCGGCGGGCAGCACTTCACGCCCTTCGCGGGCGCGCTGGACGTGGTCGCGCACGAGCTGACGCACGGCGTCACGCAGTACACGTCGAGCCTGATCTACCAGGGCGAATCGGGCGCGCTCAACGAGTCCTTCTCGGACATGATGGGCACGAGCGCCGAGTTCTTCTTCCAGCCGCCCGGCAGCGGACCCCTCAAGGCCGACTACCTCCTCGGGGAGGACATCACCTCGCCGGGAGCGGTGCGGGCCATGGACGACCCCGCCCTCCTGGGCTATCCCGACCACTACAGCCGGCTCTACCGCGGCCCGAACGACGGCGGGGGGGTGCACTTCAACTGCACCATTCCCGACCACGTCTACTTCCTGGCCATCGAGGGAGGCCGGAACCGCACCTCCGGCCTCACCGTGCAGGGCGTGGGGGCGGCCAACCGCGAGCAGATCGAGAAGGTGATGTACCGCGCGTTCACGCTGATGATGCCGTCGGCGGCCAGCTTCTCGGTCGCCCGCGCCGTGACCATCCAGTCCGCCCGGGACCTCTATGGCGCGGGGAGCGCGGCCGAGCGCGCGGTGAGCCAGGCCTGGACGGCGGTCGGCGTCCAGTGAGGGCGCGCGCCCTCCTCCTGGCCGCGGTGCCGGCGGCGCTCTTCGCCTCCCCGGCCGTCCCGCGGGCCGCCGCCGCCGAGAAGGGCCCCTTCCGTCTCTGGCTGCAGGCGGGCCTGGTCGCGGGAAAGCCGAGCTTCTCGGAGACGCGGACCTTCACCGAGTTCGCGGAACAGGGCCGAATCGACTCGCACTACGACGAGGATTCCGGACCCGGCGTCGAGGGCGGGCTCGGATGGCGCTTCACGCACCGCTTCGCCGTCCACGCCGCCGCGTCCTGGGCGCGGCGCAAGGAGGCGGGCTCGTACTCCGCCGCCCTTCCCCATCCCCTGTACTTCGCGATGCCCCGTCACGCCGCCGGCGATTTCAGCGGCCGCTCCATCCACGAGACGGCCGTGCATCTCGACCTCGCCGTGGTCGGCGGATCCGGCCTGGAGTGGTCGGTGTTCGCGGGGCCGTCGGTGATCGAGACGCAGGCGGACCTGGTGCAGGCGATCGAGTACACGCACGCCTACCCCTACGATGCCGTCACCGTCACGGGCGCGCCCCTGGCCTCCGTCCGCGGCCACGCGCTCGGGTTCAACGCGGGCGCGGGCCTCGACTGGCACGTGGGGCCTCACGTGGCCCTCGGCCTCCAGTCGCGCTTCAGCCAGGCGAACGTGAAGCTCCAGCCGGCGGCGGGCGACGAGGTGGCCGTGAAGGCGGGCGGCCTGCTCGTGAGCGCGGGGCTTCGGCTGGACTTCTAGCTCAGGTCCCCGTGGCCGGCAGCGCGGCCGCGAGTTCCGCGAGGCGATCCGCCAATGCGGCCGCGGTCGGCCGGTCTTCCGGCCGCTTGCGCAGCGCGGCCAGGATCGCCTCTTCCACCGCCGCGGGGGCGTCGGACCGCACCGCCCGCAAGGCAGGCGGCGCCTGGTGGCGGTGCCTCGCCGCCACCGCCATGGGGTCGCCGTCGGCGCCGAAGGGGAGACGGCCGGCCAGCATCTGGAACAGCATCACTCCGACGCTGTAGACGTCGGCCTGGCCGCTCACTGTGTCACCCCCGAAGCGCTCGGGCGCCATGTAGACGGGAGTGCCCACGATCCAGCCCTCCAGCGTCACCCTCTGCTGCACGGCGGCGTCGCCCGCGATCTTCGCGATGCCGAAGTCCAGCACCTTGGGCACCTCCCGCCCGCCCGCCTGGTGCAGGAAGACGTTGCCGGGCTTGATGTCGCGATGGACGATGCCCGCGCGGTGGGCGGCGGCCAGGGCCTGGCATACCGCGGCCGCGATGCGCAGCGACCGCGCCAGCGGCAGCATCTTTCCGCCCTTCATCTCCTCCTCGAGCGCGTACCCGGCCAGCAGCTCCATCACGAGGTAGGCCACGCCCTGGGGCGTGATCCCGAAGTCGAGGACGGTGACCGCGTTCGGGTGGCGGACGCGGCAGGCGCTCACCCCCTCGCGGCGGAAGCGGGCCATGCCGTCGGCGTCGGTCATCGCGCTCGTCTGCAGCACCTTGAGGGCGACCGCGTTGTCCAGCTCCAGGTGCCGGGCCCGGTAGACGGTACCGAAGCTGCCGGCGCCGATGCGGGCCTCCAGGCGATAGCGGCGGTCGAGGACGAGGCCGGGCTTGAGGTCGCGGGGGTCGGAGAGCTCGTCCACGGGCAGGGGCTGGCGGACGCGGAGCTGGGCCTGGATGCGGGCGAGCGCCACCGGGAAGTCGATGGGCTTGGTGATGTAGTCGTTCGCTCCCTGTCCGAGCGCGTCCACCACGTCCTCGCTCTGGGCCCGGGCGGTGACCATGATGACGGGCAGCGCGGCCGCGCTGTAGGCCTCGCGCACGGTCTGGAGCACCTCGATCCCGCTCATTCCCGGCATCATGACGTCGAGGAGGATCAGGGAGACGGGACCGTCCTTCAGGAGGGCCAGCGCCTCGCGGCCGCCCTCCGCCTCCAGGACGCGGAAACCCTCGCGCTCGAGGCGGCGCATCAACAGCTCGCGGTTGTCGGCGTTGTCGTCGACGACGAGGACGGTGTGGGCGTCGCTCATGGCCGCGGAGGCTCTCAGCCGGCGACGGGGGCCGGGGCGCAGGCCTGCAGGTAGCGGCTGGGCAGGCGATGCCCGAGACGGGGAGCGATCGCGCGCGAGGCCGCCGCCACCTTCTCGAGGTCCACTCCCGTGCGGATGCCCATCCCGTGCAGCATGTACAGCAGGTCCTCGGTGGCCAGGTTGCCGCTGGCGCCGGGCGCGTACGGGCAGCCGCCCAGACCGCCGGCCGCGCTGTCCACGACCGCCACGCCCTCCTGCAGCGCGGCCAGCACGTTGGCGAGGGCGGTCCCGCGCGTGTCGTGGAAGTGCACGGCCAGGGTCTCCAGGGGAAGGACCGCCTTGAGCCGGCCTACGACGTCCGTGACCTGGGTGGGCACGGCCACGCCGATCGTGTCGCCGATCGAGACCTCGTCCGCGCCGCCGTCGACCAGCCGGCGCGCGACCTCGACCACCTTGACCGGGTCCACCGCGCCTTCGTAGGGACATCCGAAGCAGGTGGACACGTAGCCGCGGACCCACATCCCCTCCCGCCGGGCCCCGGGCACGAACTCCGCGAACCGCGCGAACGACTCGTCGATCGACGCGTTGATGTTCTTCCGGTTGAAGGTCTCGCTGGCCGCGGTGAAGACCGCGATCTCGCGCGCCCCCGCCGCCCGCGCGGCCTCGAACCCCTTGCGGTTGGGGACGAGCACGGGCAGCCGCGCCCCCGCCGGGCGGCGCAGGCGCCGGAGCACCTCGTCCGATCCCGACATCTGAGGCACCCATTTCGGCGAGACGAACGCGCCCGGCTCCACCACGGACAGGCCGGCGTCCAGGAGGGCCTGGGCGAAGGCCACCTTGTCGTCCGGCTCCAGGCTGGCTGCCTCGTTCTGCAGGCCGTCGCGCGGGCCCACCTCGACGACACGAACGTGGCCCGGCACCGTCATTCCAGCTCCACCAGCACCACGCCGGGGCTCACCATGTCCCCGACGCGGGCCGCCACCGACTTCACCCGGCCATCCCGAGGGGCGCGCACGGCATTCTCCATCTTCATGGCCTCGACCACGAGCAGCTCGTCCCCCTTGGCCACCGTATCGCCGGGCGCGACCTTCACCGCGATGACCTTGCCCGGCATGGGCGCCTCCAGGCCCCCGCCGGCGTGCCGGTGGGCGGCCCGGCTCGTCTCCGTCTCCTCCTCCAGCCGGTACACGCGGCCACGCCAGAAGAGATGGACGACGTCGCCCTCCCGCACGCAGTGGAAGGTCTCGACATGCTCAGCCTGCCGGCAGGTGAATTCACCTGGCCCGACGGTGTCCACATGCAAACGGAGGGCCTGGCCGTTGACGGTCACCTCGGACCCGCCAGCCGTCTCGCGCACCTCGACCACGATCGTCTCGTCGCCGCAGACGAGGCGCATCAGCCGAGCCTCCAGGCACCCAGCGTCTGCCAGGGATCGGACGGGCTCGGCCGGCCGGGAGTGGGGCCGCCGGTGATCTCCGGCGTGCCGCTGAGGGCGAGGGCGGCGGCGGCGAGCGCCTCCGGCGGAGGGCAGGGGACGCGCGGGAGGCCGGTCAGGTGCTCGTCCAGGAAACCGGTATGGAGGAGGCCGCGGCGGAACGCCGGATGGTCGACGATGGCCTGCAGCCGCTCGAGGTTCGTGACCACGCCGAGCACGACGGTGCGACGCAGGGCCTCCGCCATGCGCGCGACGCTCTCGTCGCGGCTGGCCCCCCAGGTCACGAGCTTGGCCAGCAGCGGATCGTAGTGGACGGTGACGTCGGAGCCGGTGGCGATCCCGCCGTCCCAGCGGATGCCGGGACCCTCCGGCGGCGCGAGATGGAGGATGCGGCCGGGCGACGGCAGGTCCGCGTTCCACGGGTCCTCTGCGCTCAGCCGGCATTCCAGGGCGTGGCCGCGCGTGGTGATCGCGTCCTGGGTGAGACCCAGCGGGACCCCGGAGGCGACCTCGATCTGGAGCCGGACGAGATCGAGGCCGGTCACGCACTCCGTCACCGGGTGCTCGACCTGCAGGCGCGTGTTCATCTCGAGGAAGTAGAACTCGCCCGAGGGGTCGAGCAGGAACTCCACGGTCCCGGCGTTGACGTACGACGCGGCCCGGGCCGCGGCCACGCCGGCCGCGCAGAGGGCACGCCGCTGGTCCCCGCCGAGGGCGGGGCTGGGCGTCTCTTCGACGACCTTCTGGTGACGCCGCTGGATCGAGCACTCGCGCTCGAACAGGTGCACGGCCTGGCCGGAGGCGTCGGCCAGGACCTGGACCTCGACGTGTCGCGGCCGCTCGAGGAGCCGCTCGAGCACGATCGCGTCGTCGCCGAACGCCGACCGGGCCTCCCGCCGCGCCGCGGCCAGGGCGGGAAGGAACTCCTTCTCCGCGCGGACGGCGCGCATGCCCTTGCCGCCGCCCCCACGGGAGGGCTTGATCATGACCGGCCAGCCGATGCGCGCGGCCTCGCGGGCCAGCGTGGCGTCCGCCTGGTCGTCCCCGTCGTAGCCGGGCACCACCGGCACCCCCGCCGCCGCCATCAGCCGGCGGGCCCCCTTCTTGTCCCCCATCCGGCGGTGCACGTCGCCCGGGGGGCCGATGAAGGCGAGGCCGGCGCCGGCGACCGCGTCCGCGAAGTCGCCGTTCTGGCTCAGGAACCCGTAGCCGGGATGCACGGCGTCCGCGCCCACGCGCCGGGCGGCGGCGAGGAGGGCGTCGATCGAGAGATACGACCGCGCCGCCTCCGCGGGCCCGATCGGCACCGCCTCGTCCGCGACGCGCGCGTGCAGGGCGTGCGCGTCCGCCTCCGAGTACACGGCGGCGGTGGCGATCCCCATCGCACGGCAGGTGCGGGCGACGCGCACCGCGATCTCCCCGCGGTTGGCGATGAGGACCTTCTGGAAGGCAGGCATGCCGGAGGCGGCCGGGCTACCGCTTCTCAGACCATCCAGTACGGCTTGCGCTTCTCGAGGAAGGCCTTCATCCCCTCCTGGGCCTCCGGCGTGATGCGCAGGTCGGCGATGCGCTCGACGGTGTAGCGCTGGACGTCCTCCACGCGGCGCCAGGCCACCTCGCGGATCAGCGCCTTGGCCTCCGCGACCGCCCGCGGACCGGACTCGAGCACCTCGCTCACTCGCGTCTCCACCACCTGGTCGAGGTCCTCCTCGGGCACCGCGTAGCGCACGAGGCCGATCTCGCAGGCCTTCACCGCCTCGAAGCGCTCCCCGGTGAGGAACAGCTCGCGCGCGGCCGACTCGCCGATCTTGCTCACCACGTACGGCGAGATCACGGCCGGTATGATCCCGAGGCGCACCTCGGTGAACCCGAACTGCGTCCCCAGCGCGGCCACCGGGATGTCGCAGGCCGCCACCAGGCCCGCCCCCCCGCCCAGGGCCGCGCCGTGCACGCGGGCCACCACCGGCTTGGGCGATTCGTACACGGTGAAGAACAGGTCGGCCAGGCCCTGGGCCTCGCGCAGGTTCTCCTCGCGGCTGAAGGCCGCCGTCGCCTTCATCCACTGCAGGTCGGCCCCCGCGCAGAAGGCGGGGCCGCGGCCGCCGAGCACGATCACGCGCACGGAATCGACGGTGCGCAGGTCGAACAGCGTCTTGCGCAGCTCGGTGGTCATGAGGCCGTCGAACGCGTTGCGCGCCTCCGGACGGTTCATCCAGATGCGCGCCACCGGCCCGTCGAATACGACCTCGAGTCGCTCGAGCTGCACCCACCCTCCTTGAGGGGAACGTCCTATTCTGACTCAGCGGGATGGCGAATGGGCACCGGCGGCGGGGGCGCCCGGCTCAACCGGCCGCCGGCGGCTCGTAGTCGCGCACGAGGCGCGAGCGCGAGGCGACCACGGCGGCGGCGGCCAGGGTGAACAGGCCGCCGGAGACCACGGAGACCCGCGCCCCCAGGGCGGCGGAGGCGAAGATCGAGGCCACCAGGCCCGCCTCCATCTCGCCCAGCTGCGGCCCGCCCATGAAAAAGATCATGTTCACGGAGGTCATGCGGCCGCGCAGGGCGTCCGGGGTCAGGAGCTGCCGCAGGGTCTGGCGGATCACGGTGGAGACGAGGTCGCTCAGGCCGGTGCCGGCCAGGGCCGCGAAGACGATCCAGTACCCGGGGCCCAGGCCGTAGGCGACCGTGCAGACCCCGTAGGCCGCGATCGCCCACAGGAGGACGCGCCCCTGGCGGCGCGGCAGGTGGACGACGGACGTGTAGATGGAGCCGACCAGCGCGCCGAGCGCGGGCGCGGCCACCAGCCAGCCGTAGCCGGCGGGCCCGACGTGCAGGATCTGGTCCGCGAAGATGGGCAGGAGCGAGAGCGAGCCCGCGAAGAAGGTGGCCACGAAATCGAGGCCCATCGTCCAGACCATGATCGGCGTCGTGAAGACGAAGCGCAGCCCGGCCTTGAGCGATTCGAGCGGATGCTCGTCGGTGACGCCGGCCGCGTCCGGCGCGGTGTCGGTCCGCATGAACAAGAGGGCCACGATGACGGCGAGGAACGAGGCGGCGTTGACCGCGTAGATGAGGCCGATCATGGGCACGCTGCCCGCGCTGGCGGCGGTGACGGCATGGGCGGCGGCCCCTGGAGGGGCGCCAGGGTGCCCCGCGGCGCCCCCGGCCAGGAGCAGCCCGGCCAGGCCCGGTCCCCCGATGAAGGCGGCGTGGAACATCACGAGGTTCAAGGCCAGCGCGCTCGCGAGGTCCGCAGGCGGGACCAGGCGCGGCACCAGGGACTGCCGCGCGGGGTTGTCGAAGGCGGAGGCGGCTCCGGTCAGCGCGTTCATCGCGTAGAGGGCGGCCACCGTTGCATGCCCGCGGAAGGTCAGCACGGCCAGCACGGCCGAGAAGACCGCCATCGCGCTCTGGGAGACGAGCATGATGCGGCGCCGGTCCACGCGGTCGGCCACGATGCCGCCCCAGAGCGAGAACACGATGATCGGGACCACGCGGGTGAGGCCGACCAGGCCGAGGGCGAGGGGCGAGCCGGTCAGCAGGTAGACGTGCCAGTTGAGCGCCACCACCTGCATCTGGCTGCCGGTGAGGGACACGAACTGCGAGGCCCAGAGGAGCCGGAAGTCGCGGTGGCGGAGAACGTGGTAGGGACGGCGGCGCGGGGGGGACGTGACCAAGCTACATCCGGAACACGCCGAAGCGCGCCTCGGGGATCGGCGCGTTCAGGGCGGCCGAGATCCCGAGGCCGAGCACGGTGCGCGTCTGGGCGGGCGGGATCACGCCGTCGTCCCACAGGCGCGCCGTCGAGTAGTACGGGCTCCCCTCCTCCTCGTACTTGGCGAGCACGGGCGCCTTGACCGCGTCGATCTCCGCCGCGCTCATCGTGCGCCCCTGCCGCTCGAGCTGCTCCTGCTTCACCTGGGCCAGCACGGAGGCCGCCTGCTCGCCGCCCATGACGGAGATGCGCGCGTTGGGCCACATCCAGAGCTGGCGCGGCTGGTAGGCGCGCCCGCACATGCCGTAGTTCCCGGCCCCGAAGCTGCCGCCGATGATCACGGTGAACTTCGGGACCTGCGCGTTGGCCACGGCGTGGACCATCTTGGCGCCGTCCTTGGCGAT
>JBGPBV010000101.1:0-25290 GCA_041481445.1 Vicinamibacteria bacterium | reverse complement strand
GGGCCGGCGGTCGAGCGCAGCACCTCTTCCGAGCGCAGGCCGGCGATCAGGCGCTGCGCGACCTGCTGCAGCACGGAGTTCGCGCGGGCCCGTCCCAGGCGGCTGTTGACGACCACCAGGTGCTCGATGTCGAAGAGAGCGACCGCAACCTGGCTCGTCTCGGTGGCGGCCACGAGCGCGCTCTCCAGCGCTTTCTCGAGCCGCTGCCCGTCCGGAAGGCCGGTGAGGGCGTCGAAGTGGTCGCGGGTGCCGCGCTCCTGGCGCTCCTCCTCGATGGCCTTGCGGAGCCGGTCGGCCTCCAGGCGAGCCCCCGCCAGCTCGTCCGTCGTCTGGGCCAGGCGCACCAGGCCCTCGACGCGGACGGAGCCGACGTGCCAGTCGAAAGGACGCTGGAGGAGGTCGCTGGTCCCCGCTTCGAGGGCGGCCTTGACCTCTTTCTGGCTCGAGCAGAGGGCCAGGACCGGGGCCCGTGGGACGCGCCGGCACGCCACTTCGCAGAGGGTGCGGCCGCGCTCGTCACGCAAGCCCATCTCGGTGAGGACGATGGCCGGGCGATGGCGGCTCATCTGCTCGAGGGCCTCGCCGGCGTTGGAAGCGGGAACGACCTCGAATCCGGCGCTGGCCAGCCACCGGGACGCCGTCCTCAGCGTCGAGCCGTCTGCGCACGCGAGCAGGGCGACGCGGCGCGTGGCCGGGGCGGCGTCGCTTGCGGGCTCGGGTTGATCGAAGGTCGGAATCGCTGGTATTGCCACGGTACTGTCTCGAAATCCCGGGTTATCCGATGACCAGGTGGACGGGGCTCTGGGTGTGCACGCCTACGGATCCTGGATCCCGACGGCCAGGGGCTCGAGCTCGAGGGTCATCCCGCTGTTCGGCCAGAGGGCGGCGGCGTTCCACACGGGCTGATCCGGCCAGAAGACGGCCTCCGGCCAGAGGTTGGCCTCCGGCCACAGGTCCGCCTCCGGCCACAGGTCGGCCTCCGGCCACACGAGGCCGGAGCTCCAGACGACCGGCTGCGAGTACTGCGTGGGGTCGGACCAGATCACCCCGGCCGACCAGAGGTTCATCAGCGAGAAGTCCTCGTTGCCCCACAGCACGGCCGTGTTCTGGATGGTGATCTGTCCGGAGTCGGGGTCGGGTGCCACGTGGGGCGACGGGGCCTGGGCCACCGTGCCCGTGGCCCGCAGCGCGCCCAGGATGTCGAGCGCGCCCGCCCCGGTGGCGAAGGGGTGGCCGACGGTGCTCTTCCGCGCCGTCAGCATCAGCCGCGCCTTGACCGTCGCGTTGTTGATCGACGGGTCCTGCTGGACCATCAGGGCGGCGGTGGCGGCCACGATCGGGGAGGCCATGCTCGTGCCCGACATCTCGAAGTGCTCCTCCACCCCGGGGTTGGCCGGATCCGCGGCCACCCGGCGATCGGGGAACATGTCGTCCATGAAGGAGCCGTCCGAGCGCAGGGACACGATGCGGTTGCCGGGGGCAACGATGTCGGGCTTGGCCACGAGGTCGATGATCGTCGGGCCCATCGAGGAGTACGTGGTCACGTTGTCGTCTTCGCGGTCGCTCGTGTTGTGGTCGTTGAAGGCGCCGACCGTGATCACCTTGGCGGAGTTGCAGGGGCTCGTGATCGTCCCATAGCCGCTCTGGCCGTAGTTGCCGGCCGAGCACACCACCACCACCCCGGCGTCCCACAGCGCGTCCACCGCCTGCACCAGCGGGTCGGTGTCGGCCGGCTCGAACACGGGGTGGCCGATCGAGAGGTTCAGGACGCGGATCCCGTATTGGTCCTTGTGGTCGAGCACCCACTGGAGGCCGGCCAGCACGTCCGAGGTCATGCCCCGCCCGACGTCGTCGAGGACGCGCACGGACACGAGGCTGGCCTGGGGCGCCACGCCGGCGAACCGGCCGTCGGGCGAATGGCTCCCGTTGCCGACCATGATGCCGGCCACGTGCGTGCCGTGGCCGTTGGGGTCCACGCTCGTCACCGCCGGGGTCGGATTGTCGGGATCGGGGACGACCGGCGGCACCGGGTCCACGAAATCCACCGCGGCCACGAGCGTCTGGATCTCCGGGTGCGAGGCCACGCCGGAGTCCAGCATGGCGATCGTGACGCCGGCGCCCTTGAGCCCGCTCTCCGGGACCTCCACCGGTGGCTCGTCCGAAGTCTCCCGCGCGACGTCCATCGTCGTGGAGCTGCTGACCGGCGTGTCGACGGCCACGAAGTCGATGATCGGGTTGTCGGCCATCTTGGCGACGAGGTTCGCGGGGAGCTGGACGGCCATCCACCGGGACGAGGACCGGAGCTGGCGGCGGACGCGGCCGCTGAAGGCGTTGACGAGCATCTTCTCCGATGCGCCTGGGGCGCGCCGGAATTGGATGAGGACGCTGACCTTGGCGGTCCCCTTGCGAGCGGATTCGGAGCGAACCCTCTCGCTGACCTTGCCTGGATGACGCCGGTCGACTCGGCCCGCGGCCGCGGACACCGAAGCCAGGGCCACAACGAGGCCCCATGCAAGGTGCCGCAAGCGGCGTCCGTGAATGATTGTCATTTGCATTCCTGTTCTTGGGTGCCCGACTAAGCAACGCTGATGCCACGCTCCGGAGTTCCTTCGTCATGCGCCATAACATACTATTTATCAGTTATTTACGTCATTGTAATTCACCTCGGATGGGATGGATTTCTGGCGACAAAACCGGATTCGCCAGGATTTCGGCGCGCCGATTTTTAGAAATGACGCGACAATTCAGCGCGGCGGCGGAGGAGGGTCGGCTCGGTGACACCCAGCAGGGCGGCCGCCGTGCGCGCGTCCCCGGGAACGGCCGACTCGATCTCCGCGAGCAGGCCTGCCTCCGCCCATTGGCAGACGTCGGTGTCCTCCCGCCGCGCACGGATGAAATCCTCGAGGAGGGCGGCGACGCCGTGCGGCCAGGTCGGCGACCGCACGGCCAGGCCGGCCGACCGGCGCGCGGTCGCGCTCTGGAGCTGGCGGCGATAGGTGCTGTCGGCAAGACCGAGCATCTCGGAGCCGCGGCGCGACACGCCCGAGGCGAGCCGGTCGGCCGCCAGGACTAGGTCCTCCGCCAGCCACTTCCCCAGCGGAACCAGGCCCGCGCGGCCGCCCCCGACCGAAGAGGCGATCTCGCGGGCCAGGGCCTGCCGCAGGCGGACCACGGGGTCAGCGGTCGACCCGGGCGGGACGGCGTACCCGGAAGGCGCCGGCTCCGCCGCCGGGCGCTCGGGGGCACCACCGGCCGCGGGCACGCTGCCGGGCCGGACGGCGGCCTGGAAGCCATGGAGGTCCTCGACGTCCACCTCGGCGGCGTCGCAGAAGAGCACGGACGTCATGATGAGGTTCTGCAGCTCGCGCACGTTCCCGGGCCAGGGGTAGGCCTCGAGCGCGCGCTCCGCGCGCTCCGTGAAATGGTGGGCGGGGCGCCGGTAGAGGGCGGCGAACTGCTGGAGGAAGATCGTGGCCAGGTGGAGGATGTCCTCCCGGCGCTCGCGCAGGGGGGCGACGTGCAGCCGGACGACGTTGAGGCGGTGGAAGAGGTCCTCGCGGAACTTGCCGTCCGCCACCCGCGCCCGCAGGTCGACGTTGGTGGCGGCGATTATGCGGACGTCCACCGTGCGCGGGACCACGCTCCCGACCGGGGTGAACTGCTTCTCCTGGACGAACCGGAGCAGCTTGCCCTGGAGGTCGAGAGGGAGGTCGCCGATCTCGTCCAGGAACACGGTGGCGCCGTCCGCCTGGGCCAGCCGGCCCGGCTTCCGGGTGTGCGCGCCCGTGAACGCGCCCTTCTCGTGCCCGAACAGCTCGCTCTCGATGAGGGTGGGCGCGATGGCTCCGCAGTCCACCACCACCACCGGCTTCTCGCGCCGGCTGCCGAGCTCGTGGAGGGTGTGGGCGATCATCTCCTTGCCCGTGCCGCTCTCGCCGCTGATGAGGACGGTGGTGTCGGTGCGGGCGATCTTGCGCGCGGCACCCAGCAGGGACTCCATCACCGCCGACCGGTAGGCCACGCGCGATCCGTGGGCGACCAGACGCAGATCGGTGACCTCCGCCTCCAGGCGCTCCTTCTCCTCGCGCTGGCGCTCCCGCTCGCGCTCGAGCAGGCGCGCGCGGTCGAGGGCCACCGCCATCTCCGAGGCCAGTGCGTCCAGGAACCGCCGGTCGGAGCCTTCGAAGGAGACGCTGACGGACGTGACCTCGAGCACGATGCCCCCCAGGCAGCGGTCCTGGAGGTACAGGGGCAGCGCGCAGAGCGAGAGGTCGCCCGGCGACCCGCTCGTCTCCACGATGAAGTTCCGCTCGCGGCAGGCGCGCTCGACGATGGCGACGTCCTGGGGCTGGACCTGGAACGGGCGCGCCGCCCCCTCGACGCGCTCGAGGCCGCCGAGCAGGTCCAAGGTGCCCGTGCGCGAGCGCTCCAGCACGCCGACCCGCCGCGCGTGGAGCGTCTCGAACAGCCGCTCCGTGAAGCTGCGAGCGAGCTCGGCGGCGTCGCTGGCGGCCGCCACCACCGCCACCGAGTCCAGCAGGAGCCTCATGTTCCGGTAGTCCTTGGACTTGTCGCCGGTGAAGATGCCCTGGAGGCGATCCAGGCTGCCTGCCGTCTCCACGTCCGAGCCCTTCTCCCAGATGCGCACGCCGCCGGCGTCGTCGCGCTTGGCCGCGCTGAGGGCCTGGTCGGCGCGCCGGATCAGCTCCTGGGCCCCGAGGGCCTCCGTCCCGTCCGCCACGGCCAGCCCCGCGCTGAATTCCAGCCGGAGGATGCCCCCGTGATAGCGGTGCTCGTCGAGGCGGCGGACCACGTTCTCGGCCACCATGCGGCCGACGTCGCGATCGGTGTCCGCGAGGATCACGGTGAAGATCGCGCCTCCGTAGCGCGCGACGTGGTCGTGGCTGCGCAGGCTCGCGCGCAGCCCGGTGGCGATCTCGCGCAGGACGAGGTCTCCCGAGCGCCGGTCGAGGCGCTCGTTCACCCACCCGAAGTCGTCCGGCCCCAGGAGCACCAGGGCGGTCTGCAGCCTGCCCTCCTCGGCCTGGGCCAGGGTGGACTCCATCTCGGCCTGGAACTCCGGCCGCTCGGGCAGCCCCGTGACGTGGTCGAGGCGGGTGCGCGAGACCGTCCGCGCGTGGGCGGCGAAGGCGGCGGCCAGGCCCAGGAAGTTCTTCCACCAGGCGTCGTCGCTCAGCGTGTCGGCCGCGGTCGGGAAGTAGAGGAGGCCGTCCTGGCGGCGCTGGGCGGCGTCCCGGTCGAAGCGCAGCCCCGTCCAGGCCGTCAGCTCCGCCCGCGGGCGCCCGTCCCGCTTGCGGCGGTCCGTGCCCCCCGCGTCGTCCTCCGACTTCGAGAGCACCCACTGCAGGGGGATGCGGTAGAGCACGCCGTCCGCGCTGCGGCTGGGCAACCTCACCGCCCCGTCGTCGTCGTCGCCGTGCTCGTTGAGGAAGCGGCGGTGGAGCTCCGCCGCCGCCGCCGCGTCCGCCAGCTCGGGGACGGGATCCAGGCGCCCGTCGTGGAGCAGGATCTCGGGCTCACCCGCGGAGCTGGGTGGGACGTAGAGCGATACCGAGGCGGCCCCGCTGAGCCGCTCGACCAGACGGACATAGGACCGGAGGATGTCGGTGGCTTCGCTCATTCGGCGTGAGGGACCCCGGCCAGGCGGCCGAAGGGAGGGAGACGCCGGCCGGCAGGATGGTCGCCCACCCCGTCCGGCGGGTCAAGGCGCGGGGGCACCGGAAGTGATCAGCCGCGCTTTTCGACCGGTACGTAGTCCCGGCGGGCCGAGCCCAGGTAGACCTGCCGGGGCCGCGCGATCTTCTGGTCCTTGTCGAGCAGCATCTCCTCCCACTGCGCGAGCCACCCCGCCGTGCGCGGGATGGCGAAGAGCACCGGGAACATGTCCAAGGGGAAGCCCATGGCCTGGTAGATGAGGCCCGAGTAGAAGTCGACGTTGGGATAGAGCTTGCGCTTGACGAAGTACTCGTCCTCGAGGGCGATGCGCTCCAGCTCCAGCGCGATGTCGAGGAGGGGATTCCGGCGGGTGACCTCGAAGACACGGTCGGCCATGACCTTGATGATCTTGGCCCGCGGATCGTAGTTCTTGTACACGCGGTGCCCGAAGCCCATCAGGCGGACCTCGCCCCCGCTCGTCTTCACTTCCTTTATGAACTGGGGGATCTTGTCCTTGGACCCGATCTCCTCGAGCATGCGCAGGACCTGCTCGTTGGCGCCCCCGTGCAGCGGGCCGTAGAGGGCGGCGATGGCGGCGGCGGTGGCCGAGTAGGGATCCACGTCCGACGACCCCACCGAGCGCATGGCGTTCGTGGAGCAGTTCTGCTCGTGGTCGGCGTGCAGGATGAACAACACCTCCAGCGCCTGCTCGAGGACGGGATGGACCTTGTAGTTGGGCTCGGTGACCCGGAAGGTCATCTGCAGGAAGTTCGCGCAGTAGCTGAGGTCGTTGTCCGGGTACACGAAGGGCAGGCCCATGGAATGGCGATGGGCCAGCGCGGCCAGGGTCGGCATCTTGGCGATGAGACGGAAGACCTGCTTCTGCCGCACCTGGGCCTCGTGGAGGTGCTTGGCCTCCGGGTAGAAGGTCGAGAGGGCGGCCACCGTCGACATCAGCACGCCCATGGGGTGCGCGTCGTAGCGGAACCCCGACACCAGCTCCTTGATGTTCTCGTGGACCATCGTGTGGTGGGTGACCCCGTAGACCCACGTCTCCTGCTCGGCGCGCGTGGGCAGCTCGCCGTGCAGCACGAGGTACGCCGTCTCCAGGAACGTGCTCTTTTCCGCGAGCTGCTCGATGGGGAAGCCGCGGTAGTTGAGGATGCCCCGGTCGCCGTCGATGAAGGTGATCCGGCTCCTGCACGCGGCGGTGTTGGTGAAGCCGGGGTCGTAGGTCATGAGCCCCGTGTCTTCCGAGCCCGCCTTGATCTGGCGGAGGTCGAGGGCCCTGATCGCACCGTTGTCGATGGCGATCTCGTAGGTCTTGCCGGTGCGGTTGTCGGTGATGGTCAGGGAGTCCTTGCTCATGCCTCAGTCTCGGTGGATTCGATGGGCGGCCGGAGAGCCGTAGCTTCGGAGGCTAGCATCCGCCGCCGCGGGTGGTCAACGCGCGGGCGGCAGCGCGGCGTCCTTCACGGGCGGGAAGGCTAACACGCCCGCTCCCGGATGGCCTCAGGACGGGTGGGCGGTCTCCCGCCTCCGCGCGATCATCACCGCCGCCGAGGTCCACGCGAGCAGGGCGGCCAGCGACACGATCCGTCCGGCCCGGAACCCCGGCGGCGCGTATTCGAGCCGCAGGCGATGGCGGCCGGCGGCCAGCGGCACCGCGCGCAGGGCCACGTTCGCGGGCAGGACTTCGTAACGGGGCTGGCCGGGCTCCCCGACGGCCGCCGCTCTCCAGCCGCGGGCGAACGCGTCCGTGACCACGAGCACGGCCGCGCGCGCGGCCTCCACGTCCAGGTCGAGGCTGTCCGTGCTCGAGGCGATCACGCGCACGGTCCCGGGCGGGCCGGGGCCGGCGGCCGGCGCCGGCTCCGGCGGCGTCTCCAGCAGCACCTGGCGGCGCGGCTCGAAATCGGCACGGGTCAGCCGGCGCAGCATCTGGCCGCGGTCGGGCACCACCGCCGCCTGGTCCACGAGCAGCGCGCGCGGCAGGGGATCCTCGAACGACACGATCGCGGGCTGGCCCTGCGGGGTCACGCCGAAGAGGTGCCGCCAGCGCAGCATGGAGAGGGCGCCGCGCAGCCGGGGCGCGCTCTCCCCTTCCTGCTCGGCCACGGCGTCGATGGCCAGGATGAGGGAGGCGTAGCGGGCGGGCACCCCCGCGTCGTAACCCCACACGTCGAGATGTCCCCAGAGCATGCCCTGGTTCGCGAACCACTCGCGGGTATGGCGGACGCGCGCCTCCCCGGCGGCGGCGGCGGCGGCGCGCCACACCGGCGGGTAGGGCATCGCGGGGGGCGCGGTCGTGCGGTGGGCGTGCGCGAACGCGATCAGCTCGGCGGCGGCCAGGAGGGCGAGGCCGTGCGTCGCGCCGGGACGGCGCCGGGCCACCGCGAGCAGGACGGCGCAGGCGGCGAGCCCCGCCGTCGCCACCAGCAGCTCGCGGGTCATGAGAGCGCGCGCGGCCGCCGCGAACCCCGGGTCGGCGAGGACCGATGCCGGCACCTCGCGCACGGTCGCCGTCCCCAGGCGCGCGGCCAGCGCGCTCCACGCGCCGGCTCCCGAGAACGACACCAGCGCGGCCAGGCCGGCCAGGCCGACCGCCGCCAGCCCGGCGCACAGCCACGCGCGCGCCGGCGCTCCCGACTGCCGTGCCGCGTCGTATCCGCGCGCGGCCAGGAGGGCGATGAAGGGGAGCGCGACCGCGGCCAGGCGGGCCGGGGCCCGGAAGACGAGGAAGCCCGGGATCAGGCGGGACACCAGGCCGAAGACAGGAAGCTCCGAGCCGAGCGCCACCACGAGCGCGAGGAGCACGATCGCGGCTTCGAGGCGGGCGCGCCGCCCGCGGGCCAGGGCGGCGAGCACGACCGTGGCCCCGCCCACGAACACGGTGACCTCCCACGCGTACCAGCGTCCGAAGTAGGCGTGGCCCGCCCCGCCGAAGAGGTGGGGCGCGATCAGGGTCAGGAGGTTCTCCGCGGGCAGCGAGAACGTGGCCGAGAAGGCCGCGCTCGCGGTCTGCCAGCGGCTGGACTCCAGGGCGGTCTCGACTCCGGCCAGGACCTGGGCGGCGGCCAGGGCGGCACCGCCGATCCACGCTCCCACCCAGGCCAGGAGCGGCCAGGCGCGGGCGCCGAGAAAGGCGGTGGACGAGCCGGTGCCGGGCCGGGCGGCGAGGGACGGTGCCAGGACGTGGGCGGCCGCGAAGGCGAGCGACACGAGCGCGGTGTAGTACGCGAACTGCGGGTGGCCGGCCAGCACCTGGAGGGCCGTCGCCGCCATGGCGGCCAGGACCCAGCCCGCGGCGGCGCGAACGCCGGCGGCCGCCCGCGCGCGGATCGCCTCGTCCAGGCACAGCAGCACCGCCGGCGTCCAGGCGATCGTGCAGACGTGGGTCAGGTGGCCGCCCTCGACGTGGAGCAGCAGCGGGGCCCCGAGCATGCCCACGAGGCCGGCCAGCGTGGCCGCGGGACGGGTCAGGCCGCTCCGGCGCCCCCAGGCCCAGACGAGCGTGCCCGCCAGCCACAGGTGCGCGACGAACGTGAGGTTGATCGCGAGCCGGTGCGGGAGCAGCAGATGGACGAGGTTGGGCGGATAGAGGAGGGCCGACTGGAAATCGCCCAGGAACGGCCGGCCGGAGAAGAGGTGGGGGTTCCAGAGCGCGAGGTTCCCGCGCGCCATCTCGCCGAACCCGAACACGCGCCAGGGGAGGTACTGCAGCAGCATGTCGGAGCGCGGGCTGGACAGGAGCACGGCGTCCCCCTGGAGCAGCACCGGCAGGAACAGCGCGAGGAGGACGACGAGGAGGAGGACGGGACCGCCCAGGAGGGAGACGAGCGGCGCGCGCGGGGCGCGAGGCTCGCCGGTCAGACCGCGGCCACCACGGGCGGGAGGTCGCCGGTGGGCAGCCCGGCCAGCTCACGCAGCGCCCGCGCGACCTCGACCCGCACCATGCGCTTGCGCCAGGCGTACGACAGGTCCGCGTTGTCGAGCGGCTTGGCCGGCTTGTAGGCGATGCCGGCCGCCATCTCGATCGTCTCCGCGTCGAGGACGCGGCCCCGCAGGAACTGCTCGGCATCCGCGGCCACCACGGGCGAGGTGTGCACGGCCCCGAGCACGAGCCGCGCCTCCTCGACCGTGCCGGCCGTGCCCAGCCGCACCGCCGCCGCCACCCCCAGGACGGGAAAGTCGATCGAGCCGCGCCGGCGCACCTTGCGGTAGGTCATGGACCAGCCCGCGCGGGCGGGCACGTGGATGCGGGTGAGGATCTCGTCGCGGCGCTTGGCCAGGTAGGCGATGCCGTCCGGGCCGTAGAGGTCGCGCACGGCGAGGCGCCGGTCCGTCTCGGGGCCGACCAGGGTGACCTCGGCGTCGAGCGCGATCATCACGGGGGCGGTGTCGGACGACGACAGGGCCCAGCAGATGTCGGACCCCGGGGCCACCAGGCACAGGTGGCCGTCCTTCTTCATGCAGTAGCCGATGGACGCGCGCCAGGGCTCGGTCTGGTTGTAGTAGTTGCAGCGCGTGTCGACGCACAGGTTGCCGCCGATCGTCCCCGCGTTGCGGAGCGGCGGCGAGGAGACGAGAGAGGCGGAGCGCGCGACCGCCGGCCAGCGCGCGCGCACGGCCGGATGCTCCGCGACCTCGGTGAGGGTCGCCATCGCGCCCAGGGTGAGCGCGCCATTGACCTCGATCCCATGGGCCTCGGTGAGGCCGCGCAGGCCCACGAGCAGGCGCGGCGTGAACTGCCGCCGCTTCATGTTCGGGTAGAGGTCGGTCCCGCCGGCCACCGGCATCGCGTCCGCGCCGTATTCGGCCAGCAGGCGCGCGGCGTCGCGGGCGGTGCCCGGGGCGGCGTAGCGGAAGGGCGGGAGCCTCAACATGCGGCCCTCACCGCCGGAGCGCGGGATCGGCGCCGGAGGCGGTCGCGGGCGCGGCCGCCTCGAGCGGCGCCACGCGCACGGTCTCCGGGTAGCGGACGGCCGGCATCTGCGGCCGGCGGTAACGCTGGTCGAGGGCGGCCAGCACCTTCTCGGGCGTGATCGGGACCTCGTCGATCCAGACTCCGACCGCGTCGTGGACCGCGCTCGCGAGGGCGGGGATCACGGGCAGGAGCGGCCCTTGCCCGCATTCCTTGGCCCCGTACGGTCCCTGCGGGTCGAGGGTCTCCACGAGGATCGTGTCGACCGGCGGCATCTCCAGCGTGGTGGGGCTCTTGTACTCGAGGAGGGACGGGATCTTGTGCCGGCCCTTCCGGAAGGCCTGCTCCTCCATTAGGGCCTCGCCCAGGGCCATGTAGACCGAGCCCTCGACCTGCCCGATCACGAGCAGCGGGTTGATCGACCGCCCGACGTCGTGGGCGATCCAGACCTTGTCCACGCGGATGATGCCCGTCTCGCGGTCGACGGAGACCTCCACCGCGGCCGCCGAGTACGAGTAGGTGGGCGTCGGCCCCACGCCCGCCCCCTTCCACTTCGCGACCGAGCGCGGCGGCGTGTACGAGCCCACCGCGCCCAGGGTGCCGTGGGCGGCCTCCGCCAGCACGGCCGCCTCCGCGAAGGCCAGCCCGCGCGAAGGGTCGGCGGAGTCCCAGAGGCGGCCGCCGGCGGCCCGGAGCCGCTCGACGGGGACGCCGAGCTTCTGCGCGGCCGCCCCCAGGACGAGGGTCCGCAGCTTGCGCGCGGCCTCGATGGCCGCGTTGCCCGTCATGAGCGTGACCCGCGACGAGTACGACCCGAGGTCCACCGGCGTGAGGTCGGTGTCGGCGGTGACCACGCGGATGTCCCTGGGCTCGATGCCGAGCTCTTCCGCCACCACGTAGGCGAGCACGGAGTCCGAGCCCTGGCCGATGTCGGTGGAGCCGCAGAACACGGTCACGCCCCCGCCGCGGTCGATCTTGATCTGCACGCCCGAATGCGGCATCGCGTTCCAGTAGATGGGCAGGCCGGCGCCGCTGATGTAGGCGGAGCCGGCGATCCCGATCCCCCGGCCCCCGGGCCGCCGCCCGTGCTTGTCGCCGTAGCCGCTCTTGTCGAGGACGCGCTGCAGGCACTCGCCGAGACCGATGGTGCGCACCTGCATCTGGTTCGCGGTGATGGTGCCGGGGGCGACCGTGTTCTCCATCCGCCAGCGCGCGGGGTCCAGGGCGAGGTCGGCGCAGAACTTGTCGATGTGGCACTCGAGGGCGAAGCGCGGCTGGGGGGTTCCGTGCCCACGCTTGGGTCCGCAGGGCGGCTTGTTGGTGAAGACGCGCACGCCCTCGAACTTGTAGCGCGGCACGCCGTAGGTGACGGTCTGCAGCGCGCCCGTGTAGTACAGGCTGGCCACGCCGTAGCTGCCGTACGCGCCGCCGTCGAGGGCGGTGCGGAAGTGCATGGCCGTGATCCGCCCGTCCCGCTTGAGCCCGGTCCGGATCCACATCTTCACGGGGTGACGGCCGCGATGGCAGTAGAAGACCTCCTCGCGGGTCAGGGTGACCTTCACCGGCCGGCCCGTCTTCATCGAGAGCTTCGCCACCACGATCTCGTGGCTGAACGGATCGCTCTTGCCCCCGAAACCGCCCCCGTTGGGACAGGCGATCACGCGGATGTGGGCGGGCGGCATCTCCAGCACCTTGGCCAGGGCACGGTGGACGTAGTGCGGGGTCTGCGTCGAGGACCACAGGGTCAGCTTGCCGTCGGGGCCGTGGGCGGCCACCGCGGCGTGCTGCTCGAGGGGCAGGTGGGTGTTGCCTTCGAAGAAGAACGTGTCCTCGCGGACGTGGTCCGCCTCCGCGAAGCCGGCTTCCACGTCGCCGAAGTCGAAGGCGACCTCCTTGTGCACGTTGCCGTGCGGGCCGTAGTCGTGGATGCGCACGTCCTCGCGCCCGAGCGCGTCCTCGATCGACATGATCGCGGGGAGGACCTCGTAGTCGACCTGGATCAGGCCGAGGGCGGCTTCCGCCGTCTCCTCGTCGATGGCGGCCACCGCGGCCACGGGATCGCCCACGAAGCGGACCTTGTCCAGGGCGAGCGCGTGCTCGTCCTGGCTCACGGGGAGGATCCCGAACGGGATGGGCAGCTCGGAGCCGACGAGGGTGGCGAGCACGCCGGGAAGGGCGGCCGCGCGAGAGGCGTCGACCGAGCGTATCCGCGCGTGCGGGTGCGGCGAGCGCAGCAGCCTCGCGAAGGCCATGCGCGGGAGCACGAGGTCGTCGGCGAAGACGGTCTGCCCGGTCACCTTGGCCGCCGCGTCCACCTTGACCAGCGGCTGCCCGATGACGCTCAGGTCCTGGCGGTCCTGCTCAGGCATTCCGGGTCCTCTCCGCCGCGAGCTCGATGGCCTCGAAGATCTTGAGATAGCCGGTGCACCGGCACAGGTTGCCCGCGGTGGCCTCCGCGATCTCCGGCCGCGTGGCCGCCGGCTTCTCCGCCAGCAACGCGGCCGCGGTGAGCAGGAACCCGGGCGTGCAGTACCCGCACTGGGCCGCCCCCAGCTCCGCGAACGCTTCCTGGAGCGGATGGAGGGTGGCGCCGGCCAGGCCCTCCACGGTGGTGATCTCGCGGCCCTCGCACTCCACGGGCAGGGCCACGCAGGACAGGATCGGACGGCCGTCGACGAGCACGGTGCAGGTGCCGCACTCCCCCAGCTCGCAGCCGTGCTTGGTGCCGGTGAGGCCCAGCTCCTCGCGCAGCACCTCGAGCAGGGTGTGGTGCACGGGGGCCAGGCACTCGCGCTCCTCCCCGTTCACCCTGAGCCGAAGGCGGATCCTGTCCAAGAGGCGCTCCCCCGAATTTGAACGATCGGTCAAAAACGGATTATACGCCCTCCCGGAGCCTCCGCCACCCGCGCGCCCGCCCGGGGCTTGCCCGCCCGCGCCTCCGGGCGGACAATCGAAGTCAATGCCCGAGGCGCTCGACGTCTCCTGTCCCTGCTGCGGCGCCCTCCTCAAGGTCGACCCGGAGACGGGCTCCGTGGTCTGGGCGGACAAGAAGAAGGCGCCCGCGAAGGACTTCGACGACCTGGTCTCGCGGGTGGCGTCGCAGAAGAGCGTGCTCGAGGACAAGTTCCAGCGGTCGGTCGCGCAGACGCGGAACCAGAAGGACATCCTGGAGAAGAAGTTCGAGGAGGCCCGCAAGCGCGCGGCCGCCGATCCCACCGGCCGCCCCCCGAACCCGTTCGACAACGAATAGCGGCGCCCTGGACAGGTGATGCGGCCGGCTGCCCTCCTCGTGATCGGCCTCTGGATCGGCCTCCTGGCCGCCTCCTGGGCCATGGCCAGCGCCAGCTTCCGCACCGTCGACCGCCTGCTCGGGCCCGACGCGCGCGCCGAATTCCAGGCGCGCCTCGCCCCGCTTTCGGCAGGGGACCGGCGGGCGGTCCTCCGGCACGTCGCCGCCGAGTCGAACCGCTGGATGTTCCGCACGTGGACGATGGCGGAGCTGCTCCTGGCCGCCGTGCTCGTCTGGGCGGGCTGGGGACAGGGGACAGCGCCGCGCGTGCTCGCACTGATCGCCGCGGCCGCCGTCGTCCTGCAGGCCGTGGGTCTCTCCCCCGCCATCGCCGAGCTCGGCCGCCGGCTGGACTTCGTCCCTCGCCCGCTGCCGGCGGCGGACGGACACCGGTTCGGCCTGCTGCACGCCGCCTACATGCTCGCGGACGTCGTGAAGGCCGGCGCCCTGACCGGCGCCGCCGCCTTCATCGCGCGGCGGGGACCGTAGACGCGGCCAGGCCGCGGGCCCACGCGCGGGCGCGGCGCTCGAGGAAGCGGTTCCGCGGGTCTTCCGGCCGGACCCGCGCGATCGCGGCGGCCAGGGTCTCGGGTGTCCAGCGCGCGAGATCGTCCCGCGTGAGGATGCCGAGCCTCTCCATCTGACGGGCGCGGTCGAGCCCCAGGCCTCGATGGACGACGAGCGCGACGCGCGCCCGCGCCAGATCCATTCCGGCGGCGGTGAGACCCCCGCGCTCGGCCCAGGCCCGCCGGCCCTCATCGTCCTCGGTCTCCCGGAGGAATCGCTCGGGACTGGCCAGGCCGGCGGCGGTGAGCCGGACCCGCGCCGCCTCCGGCAGGACGTCGAGGTCGGCCAGGGGCACGTAGGTCGAGTCCACGACCACGGGATCGACGGCCGCGAGCATCCCGAGGACGGCCAGCGGGCCGGCCGCGAGCGCCAGCGCACGCGCGCGTCGCACGCCGGACGCGCCCAGGCGATCGCGGAGGCCCCCCAGCATGCGGAGCACCACCACGCACTCGACGGCGAACGGCGGGAACCCGAGGAACCCGGCCACGGGCATCTCGAAGAGCTTCAGCGCCTCGAACCCCGGCACCGTGTAGACCCACTTGGTGCGCGCCCAGAAGTTCCACGCTTCCCACAGCCCGCCGCACACCAGGCCGGCCGCGAGCGTGCGGCACAGCGGCCCGGCCTCCCCCGCCTCCAGGTCGCGCAGGAAGCTGCGCCGCGCGTGGCGGCGGTTCCAGGGCTCGAGCAGGAACACGAAGCTGCCCCAGGTCAGCGGGAAGAAGACCTCCGGCCAGGAGAGCGGCAGCACGAGGCAGAGGATCCCCAGCGCCACCACCGCGCGCTCCTTCGCCGCCGACCACTGCACCGGCCGGACACGGACGGAGCGGGGCCAGCCGAGGTTCTCGAGCAGCTCGAGCGTCTCCAGGATTCCCGGGAAGACGCTCGCGAACGCGATCACGCCCGCCGTCCAGCGCACCGCGCGCGACGGGAGGCTCATCACGTAGTACCAGTTGCCGAGCCTCAGGTTCACCAGCTCGAACAGCGTCCACCAGAGCGCAGACACTCCGGCCAGCCAGGCGAAATGCCAGGGGCGATCGCGCAGGAGCGAGCGGCCGGCCAGACGGCGGTTGAGGTCGTCGGCCCCGAGGATGAAGGACCACCAGGCGAGGTGGTAGTACCAGGTGGGAACGGGCTCCACGAGGCAGAAGAGGGCGATCGCGGCCGCGACCTGTACGATCGCGGCCAGCGCCAGGATCACGCGCCGGGGGCGGCGGGAACCGGCGCGGGAGGCGCTCCCGCCGGCCGGGGCCGGCGGACGAGGGCGATCGCCACCAGCGCAGCCGCGACCGCGGTGATCGCGAGGCCGGCCAGCACCGGCCGCGGGCGGTACACGATCGCCACGTGATGCCGCCCCGCCGGCACGAGCACGCCCTGGAACGCGTGATCGGCGCGCAGGAGCGGCGACGGCACGCCGTCGACCTGCACGCGCCAGCCCGGATCGTGCGTCACCAGCCGAACCAGCCAGCCCGGCTGATCCTGCGCGACCTCGGCCTCGAAACGGTCGGCAGCGTCACGCGTGACCTGGAGCGCGCGGGCCCCGGGCCCTCCGGACGCGCCGGGGGCTTCGGGCAGGACCACCGCGCGCGCGGGGTCGAACGCGGGATCGAGCAGCATCCGCAGCGCGTCCGTGCCCTGCGCGGTCCTGGCCTCCCCGACCAGGTAGGCGCGCGGCCGCGCCCCGGGAACGGCGAAGGCGCGGACGGGACGTTCCAGGGGGCCCTCCACCTGGCCGAGCGGCGTGAGGCCGGCGAGGCCGTCGTCATGCATGGCGAGGACCGCGTCCACGCCGCCGAGGGCGAGGAGGTGCGGATAGGCGGCCGTACCGTTCAGGCGCGAGAGGACTCCGACCAGGTCGCCGAGGGCGGGAGGGGCCAGGCCGAGGAGGTCGCGATCGAAGCCGCCGTAGAGGCCCCAGCGCGCGTAGCTCGGCGGGTAGAGGTAGGCCTGCAGGGCGAGGGACCGGCCCAGGGCCAGCGGGAAGCCGGGACGGACGTGCAACATCTCGGCCAGCGGCATCTCCTGCACCCTCGGCTTGTGCACCACGTAGTCCCAGACGAAAAGACGCGGAGCGGGCGGACCTTGCGGCAGCAGGCGCAGGACTTCCGGGCGGTATCGGAAGAAGGCGGCGGGCGCGGTGGCATTGAGGCCGCGGTGCGCGAGCGCCAGGTCGGCCACCGCGACCAGCATCACGGCGGCGGCGAGGCGGCGCCCCCCGCGAGCCGCGCACGCCGTCGCCGCGGCGACGAGCACCACGGCCAGCCATGCCCAGACCAGGGCCGCGACCATGTGGCGCGCCACCTCGTCGCCTCCCTCGGCGGCGGGTCCGAGGAAGGGCAGCCCGCCTCGCGCCGCCGCCGCCCGCGCGATCAGGCCGGCCGCGCCCAGGCCCACGGCCAGCACGCCCGTGGCGGCGAGCGTCCCGCGCCGCCACGACCCCGACGGAGCGCGCCACCACTCCTCCGCGCCCAGCGCCACCAGGAGCGCCCACGACCAGCCGACGAGGATCATCACCTTCGAGGGGAACCGGAACATGGCCAGGGGGGGCACCGCGCGCGTCAGCAGGCCGTAGGCGGGAGTGTGACGGCCGAGCGCGATCACCAGCGCCGCCGTCGTGAACAGGGCCAGGACGCGGGCGGCGCGGGCCCGCGGCGCGGCGAGCGCCGCCGCCGCCAGCGCGCACGCGGCCGCGCCCAGGTAGATCGAGGCGATGAAGGGCTCCCAGATGTCGAACATCTCTCCCCCCCGCGGCGAGAAGTTGACGACCTCGCGGAGGGGGAGCGGGGCCAGGAGCTGGCCCAGGCTCAGCGGGTGAACCGACCAGAAGGCGCGCTGCTCGAACGGAAACGCGCGGCGCGACCCGGCGCGGGCGGCGGCCAGGGTGGGCAGCCATTGCCCGGCGGAGAGGGCGGTCGCGGTGAGGACGGCGAGGCCGATGGCGGCGGCCAGGGCGCGCGGCCGGCGCACGATCTCCGCCGGCGCAGCCGCCGCCCAGCCGGCCAGGGTGGCGGCGATGGTGAGGGCGCACAGGTCGGGGGATCCCGCGAAGACCTGCGCCGCCACCGCGATCCCCCACACCAGGGCCGCCCGCGGCCGGCCGTCGCGCACCGCGCGCAGCGACGCCAGGACGACCCACGGCATCCAGCAGGCGCCCGCGAAGTGGTTCCAGACGTTGATGAGCGACAGCGTGGGACCGCCGACGAGGAAGACGCCCGCTCCGGTGAGCGCGGCCGGACGCGAGAGGCCGAGGTGGCGGGCGAGCGCGTAGAGGCCGAGGCCGCCGAAGACGAGATGGAGGAGGACGTAGACGGAGTAGTACGTGGCCGGAGGAAGAAGCAGGAGCAGCCAGGTCGGGGGGTACAGCACCTGGGTGTTGGCGTTGGCGAGCATGGGCTCGCCGAACCCCGGGTACGGGTTCCACAGCGGCCACGAGCCCTGGCGGATGGCGGTGAAGAACGCTTCGGCCTGGGGATGGAACAGGACCGCGATGTCGCGCTCGAACAGGACGCGCCCGGCCAGCAGCCTCCAGAACATCGCGAGGACGAGCGCGCCGAGGGCGGCCGCGGCGGCCAGATCGCCCTGGGGAAGGCTCGGGAACCGGGCCGTCCACCAGGGCTCGCGGGGCCGGGCGGCGGCATCCGCACCGGACGCGGCTTCCGCACGGGACGGTCCGGAGGGCGCGGGCACGGCGGGCGGTCAGCGCCGCTCTTCGATGCGCATCCGGTAGAAGGACCGCCAGACGAAGACGACGGAGACGAGGAAGCAGGCGACGGCAAGCGCGCGGCTCACCGCCGGCCCCTTGAGGGAGGCGAGGTAGACGCCGAGCTCGACGGCGAGCAGGCCGAACAGGGTCGTGAACTTGATGACGGGGTTCATGGCCACCGACGACGTGTCCTTGAAGGGGTCGCCGACGGTGTCGCCCACGACGGTAGCGTCGTGGAGGGGCGTGCCCTTCATCTTCAGCTCCGTCTCCACGATCTTCTTCGCGTTGTCCCAGGCCCCGCCCGCGTTGGCCATGAAGATGGCCTGGTAGAGGCCGAAGAGCGCGATCGAGATCAGGTACCCGATGAAGAAGTACGGCTCCACGAACGCGAAGGCGAGGGTCGAGAAGAACACGCCCAGGAAGATGTTGAACATCCCCTTCTGGGCGTAGATGGTGCAGATCTCGACGACCTTGCGGCTGTCGGCCACGGAGGCGCGGGTGACGCCTTCCAGCTTGATGTTGGCCTTGATGAACTCGACCGCGCGGTAGGCGCCGGTGGAGACGGCCTGGGTGGAGGCGCCCGTGAACCAGTAGATGACGGCGCCCCCCGTGATGAGGCCGAGCAGGAAAGGCGGGTGCAGGATGGACAGGTACTCGAGGTTCGTGGTGAGCCCCTGGGTCAGGGCCACGATGATCGAGAAGATCATGGTGGTCGCCCCGACCACGGCGGTGCCGATCAGCACCGGCTTGGCCGTGGCCTTGAACGTGTTCCCCGCCCCGTCGTTCTCCTCCAGCAGCTCCTTGCCCGTCTCGAAGCTCGGATCGAACCCGAAGTCCCGCTTGATCTCGGCGGCGATGCCCGGGATCTGCTCGATGGTGGACAGCTCGTACACCGACTGCGCGTTGTCGGTGACGGGCCCGTAGGAGTCCACCGCGATCGTGACCGGGCCCATCCCCAGGAACCCGAAGGCGACGAGGCCGAAGGCGAACACGGCCGGGGCCTGCATCAAGGCACCCAGGCCCTGCATCGAGACGTAGTAGGCCACGGCCATCAAGCCCATGATGGCCAGGCCCAGCCAGTAGGCGCTGAAGTTGCCGGCGATGAGCCCGGAGAGGATGTTGAGAGAGGGACCGCCCTCCCGGGACGCGGTGACGACCTCGCGCACGTGCCCGGACGAAGTGGAGGTGAACACCTTCACCAGCTCGGGGATGATCGCGCCGGCCAGGGTGCCGCAGGTGATGACGGACGAGAGCTTCCACCAGAGCGACCCGTCGCCCAGCTCGGGGACCATGAGCCACGAGAGGACGTAGGTGAGGGCCACGGACAGGAGCGACGTCACCCACACGAGCTGGGTCAGGGGCGTCTCGAAGTGCATCTTCGTGGCGTGGAGGTAGCGGGCCCGCGTCAGTCCCTCGTTCGCCAGGTAGGCCAGGCCGGACGCGATCACCATCATGACGCGCATGGCGAAGATCCACACCAGCAGCTTGACCTGCACGAGAGGGTCGGGGACGGCGAGGACGATGAACGAGATCAGGGCGACCCCGGTGACCCCGTAGGTCTCGAAACCGTCGGCGGTGGGCCCGACGGAGTCGCCCGCGTTGTCGCCCGTGCAGTCGGCGATGACGCCGGGGTTGCGCGCGTCGTCTTCCTTGATCTTGAAGACGATCTTCATGAGGTCGGAGCCGATGTCGGCGATCTTGGTGAAGATGCCGCCCGCGATGCGGAGGGCGGAGGCGCCCAGCGACTCCCCGATGGCGAAGCCGAGGAAGCAGGCCCCCGCGTACGCCCCGGGCACGAAGAGCAGGATGGCGAGCATGAAGAGCAGCTCGACCGAGATGAGCATCATCCCGACGCTCATCCCCGCGCGCAGGGGGATCGCGTACACCGGGTAGGGCTTGGCGGTGAGGCTGGCGAAGGCGGTGCGCGAGTTGGCCAGGGTGTTGATGCGGATGCCGTACCAGGCCACCCCGTAGCTGCCCGCCATCCCGATGAGGCTGAAGACGAGGACGATGGCGATCCGCGAGAACGGGAACCCGATCATCCAGAAGTAGGCCACGATCACCGTCCCGATGAACAGCTCGAGGACGAGCAGGAGCTTGCCCTGCTGGATCAGGTAGGCCTTGCAGGTCTCGTAGATCAGCTCCGAGATCTCGGCCATGGACCGGTGAACGGGCAGCTTGCGCACGCCCAAGTAGGTGAGGAGGCCGAAGAGCAGGCCGAGGACGCACACCACCAGGCCGCCGAGCAGGAACTGGTGGCCGGTGAGGCCGAAGAAGCTTCCCTGGTCCAGGCTCGGCACCTGCAGGTTGACCTCGCCGCCCGGACGGTGCTCGGGGGCGGCGAGGAGGGCGGAGGGAAGCGCCAGGCCGGCCAGAACGGCCAGCACGAGACGGACGCCCAGGCGCGCGGCGCGGGGGCGACTCACGGTCGGAATCATCTCTCTCTAATCCTCTTGTTGTAGCGCGGCGAGCCGAGCAAGGGCGCCGAGCGCAAGCAAACAGGGGCTGAGCAGACTACGCCGGCCGCTGCTCGGCCGTCAACCCGGCCGGCACCTCTCCCGCCGGTGCCATCTCGCCCTCCCAGCGCGCGATGACCACCGTGGCCAGGCAGTTGCCGATGACGTTGACGGACGTGCGCGCCATGTCCATCAGCTCGTCGATGCCGAGGATGGCCAGGATCGGCCATTCCGGCAACCCGAAGGAGGCCGCCGTGCCGAGCAGGATGACCAGGGTGGCCCGCGGCACTCCGGCCACGCCCTTGCTGGTCAGCATGAGCGTGAACACGAGCACGAGCTGCTGGCCGAAAGAGAGGTGGATCCCCGCCGCCTGGGCCACGAAGATCGAGGCCAGGGACAGGTAGAGCGTGCTGCCGTCGAGGTTGAAGCTGTAGCCGGTGGGCATCACGAAGGCCACGATCTGCCGGGGGACCCCCAACTCCTCCATCTTCTCCATGGCCAGCGGCAGCGCCGCCTCCGAGCTGGTGGTGGCGAAGGCGATGGATACGGGCTCCGCGACCGCGGAGACGAAGCGGCGCAACGGGACGCGCGCGGCGAGGGCGATCGGGAGCAGCACGAGGAGCAGGAACGCGATCAAGGCCACGTAGAGGGTGGCCAGCAGCTTGAAGAGGTTGTACAGGATGCCCAGGCCCATGTGGCCGACGGTGTAGGCGATGGCCGCGCCCACGCCGATGGGCGCGAAGTACATGACGATGTTGGTGAACTTGAACATCGTCTCCGACAGGCTGGAGGCGAACTCCAGCATGGGCCGGCGCTTCTCCTCGCTGAGCAGGGCCAGCGCGATCGCGAAGAGCACGCTGAAGACGACGATCTGCAGGACCTGCCCTTCCGCGACCGCCTTGGCGATGTTCTCCGGGAACACGTGCAGGATCACGTCGGCGGCCGTCTGCTTCTGGCCCTGCGCGTCCGCGTGCGGCATCACCGCCGGCGGCTGCACGCCCACCCCCGCCCTCGTGAGGTTGATGGCGGCCAGGCCGATGAACAGCGCGATGGTGGTGACGGCCTCGAAGTAGACGAGCGCCTTCACGCCCATCCGGCCCACCTGCTTGAGGTTCGCGTGGCCGGCGATGCCCACCACCAGGGTGCCGAAGATGAGCGGCCCGATGATCGTCTTGATCATCCGGAGGAAGATCAGGCTGAGCACGCGGAGGCTGGCCCCGACCTCCGGCCAGTCGTGGCCGATCTCCGCTCCCACGATCATGGAGACGAGGATCCAGGTGGTGAGGGAGCGCCGCCGCACGGCGTAGGCCACCGCGCCCGCGATGAAGAGCCATCGCCCGAGCTGGCCGGCCAGGGGCCAGCCGGCCAGGGTGGCCGCGGCGGCCAGCAGAGCCCCCCCGAGAAGCACCACCACCACCGGCGCGCCCACGGCGCGAGTACGGGCCGCCCGGGGATTCGCGCCGGGAGCGCTCAGCGGTCCTTACCCGGCCCGTCGTCCACCCTGGGATCGTGATTGCGCACGTCGCCGACGCGCGCCGAGACGCCGGATTTCGCCTCCTCCGCGAGCAGGTACTTCGCCATCACGCTGTGATGGCGGCTGTAGGTGAAGTAGACGACCAACCCCACCGCGAGCCACCCGAGGAGCCGCCACCAGTTCTCGGCGTGGAGCGAGAACATGAGCATCAGGCAGGTCAGGATGCCGGCGACGGGGGTGAACACGCCCAGGGGGGCGCGGAAGGGCCGCACCGTGTCCGGGTGCGTGCGGCGCATGATGAGGACGGCGAAGCAGACCACGACGAACGCGAACAGGGTCCCGATGTTGGTCAGGTCGGAGAGGACGCGCAGCGGGAGGAGGCCGGCGCCGATGGCCACGAAGACGCCGGTCAGGATGGTGGCCTTCCAGGGCGTGCGGAAGCGCGGATGCACGGCGCCGAAGAAGCTCTCCGGGACCATGCCGTCCCGTGCCATGGCCAGCCATACACGCGGCTGGCTCAGCATCATGACGAGGAGGACGGAGGTGATGCCGGCCACGGCGCCCGCGCTGATCAGGAAGCGCGCCCAGGGCAGCCCGGCCTGGCGGAAGGCATCGGAGACGGGCGTCTCGATGTCGATCTTGCCGTACGGCACCATCCCGGTAAGGATGGCGGAGACCGCGATGTAGAGGACCGTGCACATCACCAGCGACGTGATGATCCCGACGGGCACGTCCTTCGCCGGGTTCTTCGCCTCCTCGGCGTGCGTGGAGACCGAATCGAACCCGATGTACGCGAAGAAGATCACCGCCGCCCCCGCCAGCATGCCCAGCGGCCGTCCCCCGGCATCGGTCTGGCCGGCGATGGGGTGACCGAAGAAGCTGAGGCCGGTGAGACCATACGGCGCGAAGGGATGCCAGTTCGCGGGGTTGACGTAGAAGGCGCCGACGACGATCACGAACAGCACGATGGCGACCTTGACGATCACGATCCCGGTGTTCACGCTGGCGCTCTCCCGGATACCTATGACCAGGAGCACCGTGACCAGGATCGCGATCACCACCCCGGGCAGGTCGAACCAACTGCCGGTCGCGAAGAAGATCCCCCGCGACGGGTCGTAGTCGAAGGGCGCGTTGTTGAGGGCCTTGGGCAGGTGGAGGTTCCCGATCATCAATATGTCCTGGAAGTTCTTCGACCAGCCGTGGGCGACGGTCATCGACGCCACCGCGTACTCGAGGATCAGGTCCCAGCCGATGATCCAGGCGAACAGCTCCCCCAGCGTGGCGTAGGCGTACGTGTAGGCGGAGCCGGCCACCGGCGCCATCGAGGCGAACTCCGCGTAGCACAGGGCGGCGAAGATGCAGGCCAGCCCGGACACCACGAAGGACAGCATCAGGGCCGGTCCCGTGCGGTCGTGGGCGGCCTGCCCCGTCAGCACGAAGATGCCGGTGCCGATCACGGCGCCCACGCCCATCGCGGTGAGCTGGACGGGGCCGAGGACGCGCCGCAGGCGGTTCTCGCCCTTCATCTCCTCGTACAGCATCGACATGGGCTTGCGTGCGAAGAGCGGGCTCGTGGGCATCGATCCTCCCAGTCTTTATTCAATCACTCCCGCCGGCCCGCTGCGCGGGACGGCCGGAGTGCCGGGGGGCCTGCGGGGCGCGGGAGCGGAAGCCGCTCCTCGTCCCCCCGGACCCCTTAGAGGTTCTTGACCTCCGCCACCAGGCGGGTCAGGGAAGCCTTGGCGTCTCCGAACAGCATCGACGTCTTGGCGTCGTAGAACAGCTCGTTCTCGATCCCGGCGAAACCGGGGTTCATGCTGCGCTTGAGCACGATGATGCTGTGGGCCTTGTCCACGTTCAGTATCGGCATTCCGTAGATCGGGCTGCCCTTGTCGCTGCGGGCGGCCGGGTTGACGACGTCGTTGGCCCCGATGACCAGGGCGACGTCGGCGCGCTCGAACTCGGGGTTGATCTCGTCCATATCGTACAGGCGGTCGTACGGCACGTCCGCTTCGGCCAGGAGCACGTTCATGTGGCCGGGCATGCGGCCGGCCACGGGATGGATCGCGTACTTTACTTCGCCTCCGTGCTTTTCGATCAAGCCGGCCAGCTCCCGGACCTGGTGCTGGGCCTGGGCCACCGCCATCCCGTAGCCGGGGACCACGATCACGAGCTTGGCGTAGGCGAGCTGGAGGGCGGCGTCCTCGGCGCTGATGGGCCGGACGGTCATGCCCTCCGTCGTGCGGGTGCTGGCGGTAATGGTCCCCCCGAAGGCTCCAAAGAGGATGTTGCCGAACGAGCGGTTCATGGCCTTGCTCATCAGGACCGAGAGCAGGAACCCGGAGGCGCCGTCCAGGGCCCCCGCGATGATCAGCACGTTGTTGCCGATGGCGAAGCCGGTGGCGGCGGAGGCCAGGCCGGCGTAGGAGTTGAGGAGCGAGATCACGACCGGCATGTCCGCCCCCCCGATGGGCAGCACCATGAAGACGCCGATCAGGAGGGCGAGGCCGATCATCGTGTAGAAGACGGTGCCCGCCATCGGGTGGACCAGCATGTACCCGAGCATGGTGATGGTGGAGACGAAGAGGGCGATGTTCACGGCGTTCTGGCCCGGATAGGTGACCGGACGCCCCGGCACCAGCTCCTGCAGCTTGCCGAAGGCCATGAAGCTGCCGGTCACGGTGAGGGCGCCGAAGAGCACCTCGAACCCGAGGGCGCCCATCCGCATGCGGTCGAGGATGCCCGCCGCCTCGCGGTACTCGACGATCCCGACCAGGGTGGCGGCCAGGGCCCCGAACATGTGCGAGATCGCGATGCGCTGGGGCATGGCGGTCATGGGGACCATGAACCCGAGCGGGATCCCGATCACCGTGCCCACCACCAGACCGCCGATGATCCAGTCGTAGCGCACGATCTGGTGGTGGAGGAGCGTGCCCACGATCGCGAGCAGCATGCCCACCGCCGCCTGCTGCATGCCGCGGCGGGCGCTGTCCGGGCGGGTCAGCGCCTTGAGGCCGAGGATGAAGAGGACGGAGGCGGCCAGGTAGGCGGCCTCGATGATGTAGTCGGTCATCCGCGCGGCGCGGCCGGTCTCTCGATCTTCTCCGCGCGCCGGAACATCTTCAGCATGCGGTCGGTGATGATGAACCCGCCCACGACGTTGATGGTGGCGGAGGCCACCGCGATCGCGCCCAGGAGCGAGCT
>JBGPBV010000100.1:0-25409 GCA_041481445.1 Vicinamibacteria bacterium | reverse complement strand
GCTACTCGATCGTCACCGCGGCCGCCGTGAGCAGCGATCCGGGCTACTCCGGGCGCGACGCGGCCGACGTCTCGGTCACCAACACGGACGACGACGTGGCCGGCATCATCGTGAGCCCGACCAGCGGCCTCGTCACCACCGAAGCCGGTGGCACTGCCACGTTCACGGTCGTCCTGACCTCGGTGCCCGTCGCGGACGTGACGATCGGTCTCAGCAGCTCCGACCTGACCGAAGGGACGGTCTCGCCGTCTGTGCTCACGTTCACGGCCGCGAACGCGCTGGTCCCACGCACGGTCACCGTGACCGGCGTGGACGATACGACGGCGGACGGGTCCGTGGGCTACTCGATCGTCACCGCGGCCGCCGTGAGCAGCGATCCGGGCTACTCCGGGCGCGACGCGGCCGACGTCTCGGTCACGAACACGGACGACGACGTGGCCGGCATCATCGTGAGCCCGACCAGCGGCCTCGTCACCAGCGAAGCCGGCGGCACGGCCACGTTCACGGTCGTCCTGACGTCCGTGCCTTCGGCGGACGTGACGATCGGCCTCACCAGCTCTGACCTCACCGAGGGCACCGTCTCCCCGTCCTCGCTGACGTTCACGGCCGCCGACGCTCTCGTCCCGCGCACGGTCACGGTGACCGGCGTGGACGACACGACGGCGGACGGGTCCGTGGGCTACACGATCGTGACCGCGCCCGCCGTGAGCAGCGATCCGGCTTACTCCGGGCGCGACGCGGCCGACGTCTCGGTCACCAACACCGACGACGACGTCGCGGGCATCATCGTCAACCCAACCAGCGGTCTCGTCACCACCGAAGCCGGTGGCACGGCCACGTTCACCGTGGTGCTGACGTCCGTGCCTTCGGCGGACGTCACGATCGGACTCAACAGTTCCGACCTCACGGAAGGCACGGTCTCGCCGCCGTCGCTCATCTTCACGGCGGCGGATGCTCTGGTCCCGCACACCGTGACCGTAACCGGAGTCCAGGACACGATCGTGGACGGGCCCGTCGCCTACGCGATCGTCACCGCACCCGCGTCGAGCGGCGACGCCAGCTACGCGGGACGCGACGCGGCGGACGTGTCCGTGACCAACACCGATGACGACCTGGCCGGCATCATCGTCAGCCCGACCATCGGCCTCGTCACCACCGAGGCCGGTGGCACGGCCGCGTTCACGGTCGTTCTCACCTCCACGCCGACCGCCGACGTCACCGTCGGCCTCGGCAGCTCCGACCTCACCGAGGGCACCGTCTCGCCGCCGTCGCTCACGTTCACGGCCGCGGACGCGCTCGTCCCGCACACGGTGACGGTGACGGGCGTGGACGACCTCGTCGCGGACGGGAGCGTGGCCTACGCGATCGTGACCGCTCCCGCCACCAGCGCCGACCCCGCCTATCAGGGTCGGAACGCCGCGGATGTGTCGGTGACCAACACCGACGACGAGGCGGCCGACCTCCTCTTCAAGGACGGATTCGAATCGGGCAACCTGTCGCGCTGGTCGGCGAGCCAGAACGTGGGCGGGCGCCTGGCCGTGTCCGCCGCCGGCGCCCTCGACGGCGCCTTCGGGCTCTCCGCGAACGTGACCGACACGAGCCCGCTCTACGTCCAGGACGACACCGCCAATGCGGAGCCGCGCTACCGCGCGCGGTTCCTCTTCGACCCGAACTCCTTCCTGCCCGGCCCCGGCACGGGAGCGGCCACGGCCTGGCTGTTCGTGGCCTACCAGGGCACCAGCACGCGCACGGTCACCGTGGTCCTGCGGCGCCGCCAGGGCCAGTATTCGGTCCAGGGGCAGGTCAGGGTCGACGGCGGCGGCCAGAACACCACCGGCTTCGTCAACGTCGCCGACGCCCCGCACGCGATCGAGGTGAGCTGGCAGCGGGCCACCGCCGCCGGCGCCAACGACGGCTCCCTCCAGCTCTGGATCGACAGCGTCTCCGTGGCCCTGCTCCCCGGCCTCGACAACGACACCACGCGGGTGGACATGGCGCGGCTGGGGCCGCAGAACCTCCAGTCGGGCGCGTCGGGGACGCTGTTCTTCGACCGCTTCGAGTCGCGTCGGCTGACCATGATCGGTCCCTGATCCGGTTGCATGAGGTTTTCGCTTGCATCACGATGTCGGGATGCCGACTCCGATGCGCTGGGGCGCACCGCCCCGTGGTGGTGGAGGTGGTGGCGGGAGCTACCACATCCTGGGAGTGTTCATCCTCCGGCCGATCGCCTGGATGATCGCCCTGGTGCTCTTCATGTCCGCGCTCGGGTCACTCCTCGAGCGCGGCCACGTCTCCATCCTCAGTTACAGCGTCCTGATCGTGGAGCGGGTCTGGGGGGGCGAGGTCTGGCGGCTGCTGACCTGGGCGCCGATCGAGCTGAGCCCCATCGGCCTCATCTTCGGCTGCCTGCTCCTCTATTTCATCGCTCCCGACCTGCTGCGCCGGTGGGGTACGCTCCGGTTCTTCGCGAACTTCTTCGGCGGCGCGGTCGTGGTGGGCGCGCTGACCTGCGTCGCCGGTCGGTACCTCGGGCGCGAGGTCGCGGTGCTTCCGTACATGGGCCTGTGGCCCCTGCTGGAGGCCATGATCATCGCCTGGGCCATGCTCTTCCCGGACCGCCAGATCCTGGTCCTCTTCTTCGCGCTGCCGATGTCCGGCCGCAACCTCGTGGTGATGACCATCGCGCTCACGCTGGTCTGGGCCGCGCTGGGAGGGTTCCCCCTCTTCGTCCCGCACTTCGTGGCCGAGCTGGTCGCCCTCCTCTACATGAACGTGATCCCGGCCCGCTCGTGGACGGCGCGGGCGCGCCTCTTCTGGTTCCAGCGCCGCTATCGCCGGCGGACGGCGAAGCTGATGCGAGTCGACCGCGACGAGCCGCCGCGCTGGACGCACTGAGGCGGGCTACCGCGCCAGGCCGGCCCAGACCCGACGCTAGCGGCTCGGATCCGGCCCGAGCCCGAACAGCCGGACGGCATTCTCCTTCAGGATCAGCGGCCGGACCTCGTCGCGGATGCCGATCTGGGCGAAATCCGCCAGCCAGCGGTCGGGCGTGATCCAGGGATAGTCGGACCCGAACAGCACCTTCTTCTTCAAGAGCGTGTTGCAGTGCTGGACGAGGGTGGGCGGGAAGTACTTCGGCGACCAGCCGGACAGGTCGATGTAGACCTCCGGCTTGTGCAGGCAGATCGAGATCGCCTCGTCCTGCCAGGGGAACGACGGATGGGCGAGGATGATGGGCAGGTCGGGGAAGTCCACCGCGACGTCGTCGATCGGCATCGGGTGGCCGTACTTCAGGCGCACGCCGCCCCCGCCGGGCACGCCGGCGCCGATCCCGCTGTGCCCGGTGTGGAAGAGGACGGGCAGGCGCGCCTCCGCGAAGACCTCGTAGAGCGGATAGGCCATGCGGTCGCTCGGAAAGAACTGCTGGGCGGGCGGATGCAGCTTCAGCCCGCGCACCGCGCCCGAGGACACCAGGCGCCGGGCCTCCGCCACCGCCGCCGGACCTCGATGGGGATCGAGGCTCGCGAACGCGATCGCGATGTCCGCGTTCTCCACCGCGAACTGCACCACCTCGTCGTTGGTCGGGTGGGAGCGGCCGGTGAGGTGCTCGTCCACCGCGAACACCACGCATCCGATCCTGCGCGAACGGTAGTAGTCGGCCTGGCCGGCCCAGTCGCGCGGGGCCGCGCTGTCCCCGAAGTACTGCCGGGCCGCGCGCTCGGTCTCCGTCTCCACGCCCTGGTGCTCGAGGTGCACGTGCGCGTCGAGGGCGGTGAGCGCGCCCGCATCGATCCCGCGCCCGCTCAGGAGGCGTCTCCGATCAGAACGTGCGGCCGCGGCGTCTCCGCGTAGAGGTCCTCGAGGAGGGGGGCGCGGCGGGCCAGGACCGCGCGCTGGTTGATCGATCCCTTGTCCGTGACCTCGCCGTGGTCGAGGGAGAGCGGCTCCTCGAGGACGATGGCGCGCCGGATGCGCGTGGAGCTGCCGCGGGCCTGCGCGGCGAACGTCCCCAGCCGGGTCGCGATCCAGGCCCGCACCGCCGGGTGCGCGCAGATCTCCCCGGGGCCCGCCCCCGGCGGCAGGCCCTCGCAGAGGGCGCGGCAGGCCTCGACGTCGGGGACGGCCAGGATGCCGACCTCGTCGCGGCCGTGGCCGGTCACGACCACGTCGCGCAGGCAGGGAGCGAAGTGCGCGACCGCCCTCGCGCGCAGCGGCCCCACGCTGACCCAGGTGCCCGTGGAGAGCTTGAAGTCCTCGCCCAGCCGTCCGTCGAAGAGGAGGCCCTGCGAGACGTCCGCGGGGTCGGCGAAGAGCACGGCGTCGCCCATCCGGTAGAACCCCTCCTCGTCGAAGGCGGCCTGCGTGCGGGCGGGGTCGCGCCAGTAGCCCGGGGTCACGTTCGGTCCCTTCACGCGCACTTCGAGCTTCTCGCCCGCGGGCACCAGCTTGGCCTCCAGCCCGCAGACGGGCAGGCCGATCGCGGAGGCGAGGTCGCTGGGCCAGGGACGGCAGATCGCCATGGGCGCGGTCTCGGTGGCGCCGAGGCCGGTGACGAGCAGCAGGCGCTCGCCGCACGTCTCCACCGCGATCCGCGCCAGCTCGTCCGCCACCGGCTGGGACAGGCTGGCCGCGGCGTAGAAGAGGAGGCGCAGGCGCGGGCCGAAGAACCGCGCGGCCAGGCTCCGGTCCTGGCGCAGCGCGCGGACGAGCTCCTCGTACCCGCGCGGGACGTTGAAGTACACGGTGGGGCCGACCTCGCGCAGGTTCCGGACGCTCTCCGTGAACGCGCCCGGAAGCGGGCGGCCCTCGTCGAGGTAGAGGGAGCCGCCGTTGTAGAGGATGATCCCGATGTTGTGGTTGCCGCCGAACGTGTGATGCCAGGGCAGCCAGTCCACCAGCACCGGCGGCTCCTCGCCCAGGAACGGCATCGCGTCCAGGATCATCTCCTGGTTCGCGCACAGCATGCCGTGCGTGTTGATCACGCCCTTGGGGAGGCCCGTCGATCCCGACGTGAAGAGGATCTTGGCCACGGTCTCCGGGCCGATCGCGGCGTGAGCGCGGTCCAGGTCGGCTCTCGGGGCCGTCTCCCGCAGGGCGGCGAACGCGGTGGCGGGCCGGCCGCCGAGCTCGGCCCCCTCTCCGCTCGTCACGAGCTCGATCTCCGGATCGACGGCCGCCGCCACTGCGCGGTCGAAGCGCCGGTCCGCCGCGAACACGAGCCCGGGCCTCAGCACCTTCAGCACCTGCCTCAGGGTGCCGAAGTCCTCGGACAAGAGGGAGTAGGCCGGCGAGACCGGCGCGTGGAGGACCCCGGCATGCTGGGCGGCGAGCGCGAGCAGCAGGTGCTCGACGCCGTTGCCGGACAGGATGGCGAGCGGACGGTCCGCGGAGATCCCCCGGTCCAGGAGCGCCTGGGCCACCGAGCGGGTGGCGGTCATCGCCTCGCCGTAGGTCAGGTGGGCGAAGCCGTCCTTCGTCCGCCACGCCAGCAACGTGCGGTCGGGCGCGGCTTTGGCCCAGTGGGCCAGGCGGTCCGTCAGGCACCGGGGGTAGGATCCCAGCGGCCGGGCCGACCGCAGCAGGATCGATCCATCCTCGCGTCGCTGCACGACCGGCGTCAGAGGGCCGAGGTGGACGGGCCGATAGGGCGCCGCGAACCTGGAGGTGAGGGTCATATCCGCGCGGACGCCATGATACCCAGTGGCCTATGATGGGGTCTCCCATGGTGTCCGATTACCGAGCAGACCAGGTCGGCAGCTTCCTGAGGCCGCCCGACCTCCTGGAGGCCCGCGCGGCCGGCCGGGACCCGGAGCGGCGGCGGGAGCTCGAGGACCATCACATCCGGCGCGTGCTCGCGAAGCAGGAGGAGCTCGGCTTCCAGGTCTTCACCGACGGCGAGCTGCGGCGGCGCAACTTCATGAGCGACTTCACGGACGCCGTGGACGGGTTCGACCTGGGCGACGCGGTGAGCCGCTCCTGGAACGCAGACGCCAAGGCCGCTCCCGTCAGCAGCGTCACCGGGATCGTCGTCTCCAAGCTCCGCGGCGTCCGGCCCTTGACCGGGCACGAGCTGCCGTTCCTGAAGGCGAACTGCCCGGGCGCGATCAAGATGACGCTGCCGAGCGCGACCCAGTTCCCGGCCATCGCGTTCAAGCGCGGCGTCACCGACGCCGTGTACGAGGACCATCGCGCGCTCCTGTGGGACATCGTGGCGATCATGAAGGAGGAGCTCGCGCGGCTGGCCGCGGAGGGGGTGGACTACGTCCAGATCGACGCTCCCCGCTACAGCTACTTCATGGACCCGAAGTGGCGGGAGTGGATCCGGACGGAGATGAAGACGGAGCCGGACGCGCTGCTCGACGAGTCGATCCGGGCCGACAACGCCTGCCTGGAGGCGGCGCGGCGCCCGGGGCTCACCCTGGCCATGCACCTGTGCCGGGGCAACAACCGGAGTCACTGGTACGCCGAGGGCGGCTACGACGCCATCGCGGAGAAGCTGTTCGCCACCATGGCCGTGGACCGCTTCCTGCTCGAGTACGACGACGAGCGGTCGGGGACGTTCGAGCCGCTCCGGTTCATCCCCCGCGGCAAGACGGTCGTGCTCGGCCTCGTCAGCTCGAAGCGGCCCGAGCTCGAGGACATCGAGGCCGTCGTGCGCCGCGTGGAGGACGCCGCGCGCCACTTCCCGCTCGAGAGCCTGGCCCTGAGCCCGCAGTGCGGCTTTGCCTCCACGATGGAAGGGAACCTCCTGACCGAGGAGGACCAGTGGCGCAAGCTGGGCCTGGTGGCGGAGGCGGCGCGCCGCATCTGGCGCTGAGCGTCCCTTTCAAGTGACGCCTGTTCTTGGAGTTGCGCGCAGTAAGGTCGCCACGGTCGAAATTCGACAACCATAGTTAGCAGATTTTGCTTGACCGGCGCCGCGGTCACGGCATACTCCCACGCACACTCTCAAGCCTTCGCCGCACAAGAAAGGAGAGCCGAATGCATTCGGATCGGCCCCGTCGTCTCGTCTACCCGGTCGCCGCCGCCGTGCTGGCGCTGCTCGTCCCGCCGGCGCGGGCCACGACGCTCCTCCAGATGGACCTCGCGCAGCTCTGCACCCGCGCCGACCGGATCTTCCGCGGCACCGTCCTCAGCGCCCGCGTGGGCACGATCGAAGCCGGAGGCGCGCAGATCCCGACGGTCACCTACCGGATCGACGTCAGCGAGTCGTTCAAGGGCGAGTACCAGAGCATCAAGGGCCGCCGGATCGCCGACATCCGCATGATCGGCAAGCCGGCGACGACGGCCAGCGGATCGAGCCAGCTCTTCGCGGTCCTGCGCGACGTGCCTCACCTGAAGGTGGGGGAGACCTACCTGCTCCTCACGACCCCCCCGAGCGCGGCCGGGCTCTCGACGACGGTCGGCCTCGGACAGGGCCGCTTCCGCCTCACCGGCAAGGCCGGGACGGAGGAGGCCGTCAACGACTTCGGCAACCGCGGGCTCTTCGGCGCCGCCCGCCTCGAGCGGACGGCCGCGGCCGCCCCCACCGCGAGGATCGCCGCCGCCGGTCCCTCCGCGGAGGGAGGGCCCGTCCCCTACTCGATGCTGGCCGAGCGGATCCGCGCCATCGTCGGTGCGCGTTGAGCGAGGAGGCGATCATGAACGGCACCACGCGCTCGATCGTCCGGCTCGTCGCCGCGCTCCTGACCTTCGCCGCCCTGGCCAGCCCGGCCCGAGCCGGCGGCCCGCTCGCCAACTGCCAGGCCGGCGTGCCCTATCGCTGGCCGAGCGGCGGAACGAACATCCCGTACAACCCCGACCAGGGCGGCCTCGGTCCGCTGACCAATGCCCAGGCCACGGCCCTGGTCGGCACCGCGTTCGGACAATGGGGCGCCCTGCCCACGGCCTCGACCACGTACCTCGACGCCGGGCCGCTGCCGGTGGACGTCGACATCACGAACTTCGGCCCCTACCTGAGCCCGACCGCCCCGGACGGCCTCTCCGCGATCGTCTTCGACGACACCGGCGAGATCTTCGACTTCCTCTTCGGCCCGGGCTCCGGCGTCCTCGGCTTCGCGGGCCCGGAGTGGCTCGACCCGACCACCTGCACGATCCAGGAGGGCGTGTCGTTCCTCAACGGCCCCAGCTTCGACGACCTCACGGTGGCCCTCGACGTCATGGTGCACGAGTTCGGGCACTACCAGAACCTGGCCCACACCGTGGTGAACGGCCAGATCGTCCTGGGCGACAACAGCGGGCCGACCCCGAACGACACCTTCCCGATCGTGTCGCTGGTGGGCAAGGTCGAGACGATGTACCCGTTCTACTTCGGGCCGGCCGCCGGCATGTCCACGCCGCACGCCGACGACATCGCGATGCTGTCCTTCCTGTATCCGTCTCCGGGCTACGCCGCGACCAGGGCGACCATCTCCGGCAAGATCCTCGGCCCCAACGGCACCGCGCGCATCACCGGCGTCAACGTGATCGCGCGCAACGTCGCCAGCCCGTACGACGACGCCGTCTCCGCCATCTCCAGCGATTTCGCGACCGACCTCTCGGTGGGAGCGCCGCTGGTCGGGACCTACGCCATCCGCGGGCTCACCCCCGGCGCCAGCTACGCCGTCTTCGTGGACGAGATCTTCGCCGGCGGCTTCAGCACGCCGCCCAAGACGCCGCTGCCCGGGCCCGAGGAGCTCTACAACGGCTCGAGCGAGTCGGCGGACGCGAGCACCGACGATCCGGCCGTGTTCACCCCGGTGAGCGCGGGAGCGGGGCAGACCGCCGCCGACACCGACATCATCTTCAACGCGCCGCCACCGGGGCCGCTCGACATCGGCGACGACGGCACCATGGAGCTCTTCCCGGCCTTCCCGATCCGCTTCTGCGGGCAGGATTTCGATTCCCTCTGGGTCAACGCCAACGGCAGCCTGAGCTTCGGCGATGGGAGCGCGAGCTTCAGCGAGAGCATCCAGGGCCACCTGGGCGGGCCGCCGAGGATCGCCGGCCTGTGGGACGACCTCAACCCGGCCGCGGGCGGCACCGTCGCCTTCGAGGCGAGCCGGCGCGCCTTCACCGTGACCTGGACGGACGTGCCGGAGTACCCGGCGGCGGGGGCCAACACCTTCAGCATCACGCTGTCCCGGCGCGACCATGACGACGACGACCACGACGATCACCATGGTCACCACGACGGCGACGACGATCACCACGGCGGGAGCGGGAACGAGTTCACCGTCCGCTACGGCGCCCTCGGGGCCACGGACGGCCTGGCCGGCTACAGCTGCGGCGGCCGCATCACCTCCGGCTTCGAGAAGGAGACGAGCCTGAGGACGTCGCCCGCGCAATCCCGCCGCACCATCGAGACGCGCGGCAAGACGGCCGTCTTCGAGATCTTCACCGCCGCCGACAACGACCTCGACGACTTCAAGCTCGAGTACGAGGGGACCAGCGGCTTCGACGACGACCTCGAGCCCAACGACACCCTGGCCAGGGCCACGCGCGTGCGGTTGCCCTACAACAGCGGGCCCGAGACCTTCACCGAGATCCGTCCCCTGGGCCACGACGTGGACTTCTACCGGTTCTCGGCCAAGGCCGGCGAGATCCTGGTCGCGGAGACGGTCCCGGGCAACCAGGTGGACACCGTGATCGGGGTCTTCGACGGCGCGGGAACCCTGCTCGCCGCCGACGACGACAGCGGGGCCTTCGGCCTGGGCGGGCTGTCCCGCCTGGCCATCATCGTGCCCGCGACCGGCACCTACTACATCGGCGTCACCACCTTCCCCGACTTCGGCTTCACCGGCGCCGGCCAGGACTTCGGCCGCTACGTCGTGACCATCAACACGTACAACGGGACGATCCTTCCCCTGTTCGACGACGATGCGGTGAGCCTGCCCCTGGCCTTCAGCTTCCCGTTCCAGGGACAGAACCGCACCAGCGTCTTCGTGAACGGAAACGGGAACCTGACCTTCGGGGCCGCGGACCCCGACTTCTCGGAGACCGTCCCCGAGCTCCTGGCCGGTCCGCCGCGGATCGCTCCGCTCTGGGACGACCTGTTCCCGGGCGACGGCCTGGTCATCGCGGAGGAGAAGCACGACTCGCTGACGATCCACTTCGCGACCGTCCCCGAGTTCTTCGACCTCCGGCCGAACTACTTCAGCGTCGAGCTGAAGAAGGGCGGTGCCATCAGGATGGACTGGCAGGCCACCTCGCGGGGGGACGCCATCGTGGGCATCACCCAGGGCGGGGGAGCCGCGGATCCGGGCCCCACGAACCTCTCGCGGTTCGACACCCTCTCGCCGGTAGGCACGACCTACCAGCAGTTCGTGGGCTTCTTCTCGGACTTCGACCTGTTCTTCGACGACGTCGCGTTCGGGATGGGACGCCACGGCGGCCACGATCACGACTGATCGGCCGTCCTTCTAGACGGGCGGGGCCGGGAGCCCGTCGCTCCCGGCCCCTTCGCCTGCTAGCATCCCTGCCGTGCGCCGGCTCCTCCTCGCCGTCCTCGTCTCCCTCCTGGCCGCCCCGGGGTGGGCCGCCCGGCGCCCGAACATCCTCTACATCATGTCGGACGACCACGCTGCGCACGCGATCGGCGCCTACGGGTCGCGCGTCAACCAGACTCCCAACCTCGACCGCCTCGCCCGCGAGGGCATGCGCCTCGACGACGTGTTCGTCACCAACTCGATCTGCACCCCGAGCCGGGCCACGATCCTCACCGGCCAGTACTCGCATCTGAACGGCGTGCCCGTCTTCAACCGCTTCGACAGCGCGCGCACGACGGTGGCGACGCTGCTGCAGCAGGGGGGCTACTACACGGGCATGATCGGGAAGTGGCACCTCGGGAGCGACCCGGTCGGGTTCGATCGGTGGGAGATCTTCCCCGGGCAGGGCGGGTACATGGACCCCGAGCTCTACACCGCCACCGGCGAGAAGACCTATACCGGCCGCTACGCGACGAACGTCGTCACCGACCTCGCCCTCGAGTTCCTCGAAAGCCGGCCCAGGGACAAGCCGTTCTTCCTGATGCTCCATCACAAGGCGCCCCACCGCCCCTGGGAGCCGGACGCCGCGCACCGCGCGCAGTTCGCGTCGCGCTGGATCCCGGAGCCGGAGACCTTCTGGGACTCCTACGCGACGCGGACGGACGCGCTGCACGAGAACGAGCAACGCGTGGCCGCCGACCTCACGCGCCGGGACCTCAAGCTCGAGCCTCCGTCCGAGCGGGCGGGGGCGGAGCGCACGAAGTGGCTGGGGGAGAAGCCGGACACGGTCACCGTCACCCGCGACGGGCAGGCCCTCACCCTGACCGGCGAGGCCCTCGCCCGCTGGAAATACCAGCGCTACATGCAGGACTACCTGGCCACCATCCAGTCCGTCGACGACAACATGGGCCGGTTGCTCGCCTCCCTCGACCGCAGCGGGCTTGCCAAGGACACGATCGTGATCTACACGAGCGACCAGGGCTTCTTCCTCGGAGAGCACGGCCTGTTCGACAAGCGCTTCATGTACGAGGAATCGCTGCGCATGCCGTTCCTGGTCCGCTGGCCGGGGGTGATCGCGCCGGGGACGCACAGCGACGCCATCGCCCTCAACGTGGACTTCGCGCCGACCTTCCTGGAGGCGGCCGGGCTGGCCGTTCCCGCCTCGATGCAGGGCCGGAGCCTGGTGCCCGTGCTCCGCGGCCGGACACCCGCGGACTGGCGCACGTCGATGTACTACCGCTACTACCACGACCCCGGCGACCACAACACGCGCGCCCATTACGGCGTGCGCACACGCACCCACAAGCTCATCTACTTCTGGAAGAAGGACCAGTGGGAGCTGTTCGACCTCGTCCACGATCCGGCCGAGCTGCACAACCTGTACGGCCAGGCCGGCCAGGAGGAGCTGACGCGGACGCTCAAGGCCGAGCTGCTGCGCCTGAAGCGCGAGGTCCGCGACGACGACCAGTTCGCGGACGGTCAGCTGCCCAACGGCGTGGACGGGACGGTGGCGAAGCTCCGGGGGAAGTAGCGCGCCCGGAGTACGTACGACGCGAATGATATGATACGTACGTGACGAAGCTCACCCTCAGCGTCGACGAGAAGGTGATCGAGCGCGCCAAGCGGTACGCCGAGTCGCACGCGACCTCCGTCTCCCGGCTGGTGGAGACGTTCCTGCAGGGTCTGGCCGGCTCGTCGACCCCAGTCCAGGAGCTGCCGCCCGTCACGAGGCGGTTGCTGGGCGTCCTCGGCTCCTCGAGGGGCTCCAGGAAGGAGTACCGCGAGTACCTCGGGCGCAAGTATCGGTGAAGCGCCTGCTCGTCGACGTCAACGTGGTCCTGGACCTCGTGCTCGCCCGTGCTCCCTTCTTCGCCCCCGCCGCCGCGCTGTGGGGGGAGGCGGAAGCGGGCCGTGTCCAGATCCTGCTTCCCGCGCATGGCGTCACCACCATCCATTACCTGGCGGCGCGGGAGAGGGGGCAGGGCTTCGCCGCGCGCGTGATCGAGGACCTGCTGATCGTTCCCGGGATCGCGCCCGTCGATGCCACCGTCCTCCGCCGCGCCCTGGCCCTCCACTGGCCGGACTTCGAGGACGCGGTGTGCGCGGCCGCGGCCGAACGGTCGGGATGTGACCTCCTTGTCACGCGGGATCCGCAGGGATTCCGGCACTCGCCCGTGCCCGCGGTGGACGCGCACACCGCGATCGCGCTGATCCGAGGCGGGCCGAAGCCGGGTGAAGTCGGCGAGCGCCCGCCGCGTGCGTATGGCCAGCGGTCACGGGCGCGTCCGCGTCTGCGCGCGTGATCCGCGAGGCGGTCGGCGGCAGGGTGAGCGAGACCTTCCCCGACTGGCTCCCGCCGGCGATCGTCGTGGAGGTCGCGTTCATCGAATGGACGGTGCACGGCAAGCTGCGCCATCCGCGCGTGACGGGCCTGCGCGTCGACGGGCCCGCCCGCCCGATCGTTCCGGAGGACCCGTGATCACCCATCCGGACAAGGTCCTGTTCCCGGAGGACGGGATCACGAAGGGAGAGCTGGCCGCGTACTACGAGCGGGTCGCGCCGGTGATGGTCCCGCACCTCCGCGGACGGCCGGTGACGATGGAGCGGTATCCGTCAGGGATCGGCAAGAAGGGGTTCATGCAGAAGAACGTCTCGAGGGGGTTCCCGGAGTGGCTGGAGCGGGTCGAGGTCCCCAAGAAGGGCGGCGTCGTGCACTACCCGCTCGTCGGCGACACGCGCGCGCTGGTCTGGCTGGCCAACCAGAACTGCGTCACGCCGCACGTGTGGGCGTCGCGCACGCCGGACCTGCACCGTCCCGACCTCTGCCTCTTCGACCTCGACCCCGCGGAGGAGGACCCGGACGTCCTGCGTGCGGCCGCGCTCGCCGTGCGCGATCTGCTCGACGAGGTCGGCTTGCCGAGCTGGGTGAAGACCTCCGGCTCCAAGGGATTCCACATCGCGGTCCCCCTGGACGGGAGCGCCGGCTTCGAGGAGGCCGCGTCGTTCGCGCACGCGGCCGGCCGCGTCCTCGTCGAGCGCGATCCGCGCCATCTCACCCACGAGTTCGCCAAGGCCGACCGCGGCGGGCGGATCTACGTCGACACCGGGCGCACCGGCCTCGGCGCGACCTACGCCGCCCCCTACGCCGTCCGCGCGAGGGCGGGGGCGCCCGTCTCCGCGCCCTGCGCGTGGGAAGAGATCGAGGCGGGCGCGGTCGGGCCATGCACGTTCACGCTGCGCACGATGGCCGGCCGCGTCGAGGCCAGGGGCGACCTCTGGTCGGGCCTGCTCGAGCGCGGCTGGTCGCTCGGGCGGGCGGCGGCGCGGCTCGAGGCGCTGCGCCCCCTCGCTCAGGGAAGGTAGTCGATCGTGCAGACGTCCCAGTCGCTCGCGTACGCGCCCGTCTGCGACACCTCGAGGAAGCGGGGCAGGCGCTGGAGGAGCTGGACGCTCCGGTGCCCGGGGAGCTCGGCCGGGTGCGAGCGGCCGTAGTCGAAGCAGGCGCGGATGAGCACGCTCTCCGGCCGGCTGGGCAGCGCGCGGACGTTGGCCAGGTAGGGGGCGAACACGCCGTTGCGCATCAGGTAGAACTCGACGTTCGAGGTGTAGAAGGCGGACACGGCGAGGCCGTGGGCGCGCACCCATTCCCCGATGGCGCCCAGCGCGTGGGGGCCCGCGAAGTCGCCCACCACGGGCACGATGCGCTGGCGCCGGGAGAGGTCGCGCACGAGCCGGTAGTCCTCGGCCGAGTCGAGGAAGCTCCCGAACCGGCCGCTCGGGCTGCGCCCCAGCAGCAGCTTCCGGTAGGTCGGGTGATAGGAGGCGGGCGGGCGGCCGAACGTGTGGAAGCGGATGTCGGCCTGCTCGTCGAAGAACGCGCGAGAGATCTTGCGGATGTCCTCCTTGTCCGGCGGCGTGAGCGCGAACGCGAGCGGCCCCTCGATGTGCCGGTAGGCGGCCTCCAGGTTCGCGGCGAAGGCGGCCTCGGAGGGCGCCGTCTCCTCGACCGCCTCCAGCGTCCGCTCCACGCCCGCCCGCGCGCTGGCGGGGGTGGCGCCCGGGCACGGACGCGAGAACAGCCGGCACAGGTACTGGTACGGGTCGTCCGCCTGCGCGAACAGCGCCGCGAACAGGAGGTGCTGGAGCAGGTTCTGGCGCCGGATGTCCAGGATGAAGGCGTACTGCGGCTTGACCCGCGCGATGTAGCTGAAGTTCTGGTCCGGGCCGACGCCCAGGTAGACGCCTCCGGCGGGGACGGAGTCGGCGAGCTGGTCGGCGACCTGGAGGTAGGCGGTCTCGTTCGAGATCAGGTTGTCGGTGTCGAAGGAGCCGGCCGGCTCGGAGAGCTGGGCGCTGAGCGGGGCCAGCGCGACCTCGGCCGCACGGGCGGGCGGCGCGGGCGGGTGCGCCTCCCGCCCGCAGAGCGCGCCCAGGCTGGCCAGGGCCAGGACCGGCATCAGCCGGAGCCACCTGCGCGTCGGATCCACGATGACCGGCCTGGTCGCAGGCATCACGTCTCGAGCGTCGCGTATCGTAACTCGTCCGGCGAGGCTTCCGCGGGTCCTGGGCACTGTGAGGAGTCGCGGCACTGCATCATAATTGCTGAGATCGAGCCCAGGCCCTGAGCCAGGTCGAGGAGGGGTCATGAGAGACGGCCGAATGCGCCCGGGACGGCTGCTCGCGAGCCTGCTCGTCCCTCTCGCGCTCGCCTCCTGCGGGAAGAAGGAGCCTCCGGCGCCGGTGGCCCGGGCGTCCGAGGCCCCCACCGTCGTGACCACCACCACCACGCTGCCTCCTCCTCCGACGACGGTGCCGACGCCTCCGCCGGTCTGGCGGACGTCACACTGGGGCATGACCAGGGACGAGGTGCTCAAGGCCTTCCCCGGCGAAGCGCAGAAGCTGGCGCAGCCGGCCCCGTTCGCCCAACCCCAGCCCGGGTCGAGCCTGGGCGGGGGATCGGGCGACCTCGCGATCCCTTCCTACGAGGCGGACGGTGCGACCTTCCGGGTCCTGTTCGGATTCGAGTCGAAGGCGCTCGACCGCGTCCATCTGTCGGCCGTGAAGCCGGGAGCGGCGACGTGCGAAGACGTCGAGAAGGCGCTGACCGCGAAGCACGGCGAGCCCGCGCAGCGCGGCAAGACGGGCAGCTCGCTCAAGGGCGACGAGATCACCTGGAAGCTCCCCGACCAGACGATCGTCCTCTCCTGCGCGGGCGTGGCCTCCCTGGGCTTCCTGACCGTGACGGTGGACTACCTGGCCCCGGCCGCGGAGACGGCGAAGAAGTAGCAGAGCGTCAATCGGGCACGCGATAGACCATGGCGTTGGCGTGCATGCCCGCCCCCACCGAGGCCAGGACGATCACGTCCCCGCCGTGCAGCCGGTGCCCGTCGAGCTTCTGGTGGCTCAGCAGGTCGAGGAGGGTGGGAAGCGTCGCCACCGAGGAGTTGCCCAGCCAGGAGATCGTCATCGGCATCACGTCGCGCGGCGGCGCCTCCATCCCGCAAGATTCGTAGAGCGCGTTGAGCACCGCCTGGTCCAGCTTCCCGTTGGCCTGGTGGAGCAGCAGCTTGGCGACGGAGGGGAGAGAGACGCCCGCGCGGTCGAGGCATTCCCGGATGGCGGCGGGGACGGTCTGCACCGCGTACCGGTACACCTTCCGGCCCTGCATCTTCAGGAACAGGTCGCCGTCGTACCGGGCGGGATCGTAGGAGGGGCCCATGGCGAGGAGGGTCGAATGCTCGAGGGTGTCGGATCGCACGGCGTGGGCCAGGATCCCCACCGGCGCCTCGCTCTCCCGACCCTCGAGGATGGCCGCCCCCGCGCCGTCGGCGTAGATCATGCTGTCGCGATCGTGCGGGTCCGAGACGCGGGAGAGGATCTCGGCCCCGATCACCATCACCCGCCGCACCTCTCCGGACCGGATCATGTAGTCGGCCTGGATCATCCCCTGCAGCCAGCCCGGGCAGCCGAAGACGAGGTCCATCGCCGCCGTGCGCGGGTTGGCGATCTTCAGGCGGGCCTTGACCCGCGCCGCGAGCGAAGGGACGAGGTCCGGCGAGCGGCTCCCCGCGCGGACGTCCCCGAAGTTGTGCGCGACGATGATGTAGTCGAGCTGCTCGCCGTCGATGCCGGAGGAGCGGAGGGCCTGGCGGGCGGCGTCGGCGGCGATGTCCGAGGTCACCGTCCCCTCGCACGCGTAGCGGCGCTCGCGGATCCCGGTGATGGACTCGAACTGTGCGACCACCTGCTGCGTGGGCTTGTCGATCCTCTTCCCGTCGGCGGAGCGGAAGTCGCGCTCCAGGAAGCGCTCGTTGGGTACGCCCCCGGGCGGGATGTGGCTCCCGGTGGCGACGATCACGGATCGGACAGGGCTCAACGTTCGTTCCCGATGAGGTCTCCGTCCGCCGGGCGTTCCCGGCGGGAGTGAGGGCGGAAGACGGAGATCGGGAGATTAGGGGAGATTGCCGGTGGACGCAACCTCTTCCGGCCGGCCCTTGCCTCGCCGCCCCTTATCTGGCCAGAATCCGGAGATCGATAAAAGGAGGTCGCCCGTGAGGAAGCTGGCTACGTTCGTCGGTGCCTGTATCGTCGTCCTGGGCCTGGCCGGCCTGGCCGTCGCGCAAGACAAGCCCGCCGCGCCGGCGGGCGCTCCGCAGGGGATGCCTCCCCTGCCCAAGCCCGGTCCCGAGCACGCGATGTTCAAGGATAGCGCGGGGACCTGGGACGCCAAGGTCGAGTCCTTCATGGCGCCGGGCGCCCCGCCCTCGGTGTCGAGTGGCGTGGAGACCTCCCGCGTGGGCTGCGGCGGCCTGTGCCTGATCACGGACTTCAAGGGCTCGTTCTCCATGGCGCCGGGCGCGCCGCCCATGGCTTTCGAGGGCCACGGCACCGACACCTACGACGTGGGCAAGAAGAAGTACGTGGGGAGCTGGACGGACTCCATGTCCACCGGCCTCATGACCAGCGAGAGCACGTACGACGCCGCCAGCAAGACCATGAGCGGCTGGATGGTCGGCCCGGACATGACGGGCAAAACCTCGAAGATGAAGTCGACCATGGTCATGAAGGACCCGAATTCGCGCGTGTTCTCCATGTACAACGTGGGCGCCGACGGCAAGGAGTCGCTGGGGATGCGGATCACCTACACGCGCAAGAAGTAGGTCCTCACTCCCGGCGCAGGGCGGCCGCGGGGTCGATCCGCGCCGCCCGCCAGGCGGGGACGAGGGCGGCGGCGAGCGCGATCGTGAACAGCGTGGCCGCGACGGCGAGGAACGTCCGCGGATCCCGGGGCCCGACGCCGAACAACAGGGCGGCCATCAGGCGCGTCAGGCCGATGGCCGCCACCACTCCGGCCGCGATGCCCGCGCCCGCCATGCGCGCGGCCTCCCCGACCACCAGCCGCAGCACGTCTCTCACCCGCGCTCCCAGCGCCATGCGGACCCCGATCTCGCCGGCGCGTCGAGCGACCGCGGTGGCCAGCACGCCGTAGAGCCCGATGCCGGCGAGGGGGGCGGCGACGGCGGCGAAGAGCGAGAGAAGCGAGGCCACGAAGCGCGGAGCGGCGAGCGACGCGGCCAGGCGCTCCCGCATGGTGGCGGTAGCGATGACGGCCAGCTCGGGATCGAGCCGGCCCACCTCGCCGCGCACGGCGGGCGCGAGCGCCTGGGGGTCGCCCGTCGTCCGGACGACCACCACCGCCCAGGGCCAGGCGTGCTGGGCCTGGGGCACGTAGACCTCCGGCTCCATGGCCCGGCCCAGGCTGCGGTGGTGGACGTCTCCCACGACGCCCACGATCTCGAACGTGTCGGGATCACCCTCGCCCGTGCCGACGCCGATGCGGACGCGCCGGCCGAGGGGATCCTCGCCGGGAAACACGCGTGCGGCGAAGGACTCGTTGACCACGGCCACCGGAGGCGCGTCGCGCGTATCGCCCTCGCCCAGCCCGCGGCCACGGCGGAGGGGGATGCGCATCGCCCGGAAGTACCCGGGGGTAGCGGCGTGGTACAGGCTCCGCGGCGCGTCGGCCGGCGCCTGGTTGCGTCCGGGGACGGTGACACGCGTGCGCACGGCATCGCTGGAGAGCGGGAGGGGGGTCACGACCGCGGCCGCGAAGACGCCGGGCGGTGACCCGAGCCGCGCGAGCAGCGAGGCGTAGAACTGCGCGCGTGATTCCGAGGTCGGATAGCGCTTCGCGGGCAGGTTGATCTCGGCGGTGAGGACGCCGTCGGGATCGAACCCGGGCGGCTCCGCCATGAGGTGCTTCAGGCTCTCCACGGTGAGACCGGCTCCGACGAGGAGGACCAGGGCCAGCGCCATCTCGGCCGCGACCAGGATCCCCGACAGCCGGTGGCGGGACAGGGCCGGCATCCGTCCGCCGTGCAGCGAGTCGGCCGGCTGCACCCGCGTGGCCTGGAGCGCCGGCAGCAGCCCGAAGGCGAGACCGGTGACGAGAGCGGAGAGGACGCCGAAGAGGAGCACGCGCCAGTCCATCGTCACTTCGTCGAGGCGCGGGATCTGCGTGGGGGCGAGGGCGACGAACAGGCTCACGAGCCAGGCCGCCAGCGTCACGCCCGCGGCGGCCCCGAGGAGCCACAGCAGCACGATCTCGGTCAGGATCTGCCGGGCCACGCGGAATCGGCTGGCCCCCAGGGCGACCCGCACCGCAACCTCCGGGCGGCGCGCGAGCGCCCGCGGCAGGAGCAGGTGGGCCACGTTGGTGGCGGCGATGAGGAGCAGGAACCCGACGGCGACGAAGAGGACGATCAGCGGAGCCCGGGCGCTTTCCACCGTCGCGTCCCGCAGCGTGCGCACGTGGACCCCGCGGCCGGCGTTGCTGTCGGGCCACGCCTGCTCCAGCCGGCGCGCGACCGTCGCCATCTCGGCCAGCGCCTCCGCCGTGGTGGCCTCCGCGCGCAGGCGGCCGACCACGTCCAGGTAGCGGCCGCCGCGGCTCCGGAGCGCGGAGCCGTCCAGGGACAACGGCAGGAAGAGCTGCGCTTCGCGCGCCGCCTCCGGGGGCTTGAACCTCGCGGGCAGGACTCCCACCACCGTGAAGGGATCGCCGTCGAGGACGACCGTCCTCCCCACGATCGCCTCGTCCGCGCCGAACCGGCGCTGCCAGAGGGCGTGCGAGAGGACGGCGACCGTCTCCGGCCGCTCGTCCGCCTCCGGCCCGAACACGCGCCCTCGCTCGGCGGCAGCGCCGAAGACGTCGAAGAAGCCCGCCGTCACACGGGCGGCCGGTACGTGCTGGGGCTCGGCCCCGCCGATGACGGCGCCGGCGGCGTGGAGGGCGGCCATCGCCTCGAACGAGCGGCTCTGGGCGCGCCAGTCCGCGAAGTCCAGATAGGAGGCCTGGCCGGCCAGGAGGTTGCGCTCGGGGTTCGTGGTGAAGAGCGCGACCAGGCGCTCGGGATGGGGATAGGGCAGCGGCCGCAGCAGGACGCCGTCCACGGCGCTGAAGAGGGCCGTGCTCACTCCGATGCCGACGGCCATGGTGGCCAGGGCCACGGCCACGAAGCCGGGGCTGCGCCGGAGCGAGCGCGCGGCGAGACGGACGTCGTCGAGGAGGCCGCCCGTCATTGCGGGTTCCTCTTCCGAATCTCCTCGAGCCGCTTCTTGAGGTACTCCTCGTACTCCTTCTTCAGCTCGGGGTCCCTGGGCGTGCCGTAGATCTCGCTCGACTTGTACTTGCCCTCGTCGAACTTCTTGCGCGTCCATTCGTCGTGGACGTGCACCTCGTCGGCGTTGTCCACCACCTTCTGGACGAGGGCGGGGGGAACGAAGTAGACGCCCTCGGAGTCGCCGAAGACGAGGTCGCCGGGCATGACCGTGGCCTTGCCGATGCGCACGGGGACGTTGATGCCGCTGATCATCACGTTGCCGATGGGGCTCGGATGCACGTCCCGGAAGTACGCGGGCATGTCCATCCGCGAGATGCCCTCCAGGTCCCGGATCGCGCCGTCCACCACCAGGCCGCCGTTCTTCGTGGTCTTCATGATGTAGTAGAAGAGGTTGTCGCCCACGATCGTGCCGCCCTCCTGCTGGCCGAAGAGGTCCACCACCAGCACGTCTCCCGGCTGCAGCATGTCGATCGCGGTCTGGTTGTACAGGCGCGGGAGGCCGGCCGCCTTCGCGCGGGCGTTGATCACGCCGTCGAGGTCGGGCCGCACCGGCATGAATTGCAACGTGAAGGCGCGCCCGGCCAGCTTCATGGCGGGGTGGAGCACCCTGAATCCGCCCTCGTACTGGTTGCGGAAGCCCTCCTTGGGCAGGACCGCGAAGACCTCCTCCGCGGAGAGGGCGCGGGCCCTCTCGATGAGCGCGTCGGGCACCTTGGGGCGGCCGTCGGGGAATCTCTCGAACGGGTTCTGGGCCGTGAGCTCGATCATCTGCTCCCTGGGGAGCGTGAAGAGCTGGGCCCGGGCCAGGACGGGCGTCATCACCGCCCCGAGGCAGATGCCCGTCACGACGAGCGCGCGCTGTGGCATGTCGATCCTCCCGGCACCACCCGAAGGTGCCTCACCCCGGGGAGCGGGAGCATATCCTGTCGGCATGCTGATCGGCGGCCGCCCGGCCCCACCACTGGTCACACGGACGGTCCTCCAGATCGTCTTTCTGCTGGCGGTGCTGGCGGCCGGGTTCGGGCGCTAGCCAAGGATTTGGACGCTCGACATGTCGATCCAGGCGCGGCCCGTTCGACGTATTGGTAATGAGGGGTCGAGGTGACGCGATGCAGTTCCTGCTGGAGCAGAGCGGCGACGCACGCATCATGCGCGTGAAGGAGGACAAGCTGACGTATCCGATGCTGTCCTCCTTCCTCGCCGAGGTGCGCGCGATCGTGGACGACGGCGCGCGCAAGGTGGTCATCGACCTGGAGGCGGTGACCTACATCGACAGCGCCACCATCGGCTGCCTGGTCGAGATCCATCGGCTCCTGGAGGACCGGGGGGGCAGGGTCACGCTGTCCGGCCTGCACCGCCGGGTGGAGACGATGCTGTCCATGACCGGCGTGCACAAGATCATGGACGTGCAGGCGCGCGCCCGAGGGCGGGGGGACGCGTAGGGCGGCCTCTGCCCGGACGTGTTCGCCCGGTTCCGGAAGGGGCCTTGAAGCAGGAGACGGCGAGACGGGAGACCGGCGCCGGGATAGGCTTCGGGTTACCGCAATCAATCCGGGGGATCGGAGGGCAGGATGAGGTGGACACCTCTGGTCGCGCTGGCCACCACGTTCATCGCCGGAGGGAGCCTCGGCGCCGACGTGAGGCCGTGGAAGCCGGTCGGGATCTCGAGCCCGCTCTTCGAGTCCCACGCCGCGTTCGATCCGAAGACGGGCGACCTCTACTTCGTGCGCAGCTCGCCTGCGTTCGAAGGCTGGCGCATCTTCGTTTCGTCCTGCACGGCGAAAGGATGGTCCGAGCCCCGACCCCCGGCCTTCGCGGGCGACGGCGTCGAGGCCGACCCCTGGTTCACTCCCGACGGCCGGAGCCTGTACTTCATCTCGACCCGCTCGCGCAGCGATCCGAAGCGGAAGGACCTCGACATCTGGCGCGTGGGCCGGGGCGCGGACGGCGTGTGGGCGGCTCCGGTGCGCCTGCCGGAGCCCGTGAATTCCGCGGGCACCGAGCGCGGCCGAACGGGAGCGGGCTGGTCGCCCCGGGTCAAGCTCGGTCCGAACGTCAACGTGAACGGCACCGAGATCGGCGCGGTCTTCTCACCGAGCGGGCGGTCGTTGCTGTTCTCCCGCGACCTCAAGGGATCGGAGTCCGGCGAGTTCTTCGTGTGGCACGAGGCGGGCGCGGAGGCGTGGCCACCCGAATGCCCTCGAGCCAATCGGTAACTTCAACGGGAGGGGGTTCGCAATGGAGCGACGGAAGCTGGGCCGCCGTGAGTTCGTCAAGTCCGCGGTCGGAGCGGGGATGGCGCTGGGAGTCGCCGGCCGCGCCACGTCTGCCCAGGCGCGCGTCCTGGGCGCCAATGACCGCATCAACGTGGCCCTCATCGGCGCCGGCGGGCGCGGGAAGTACCTGCTGCGGTGGGTCATGGAGACCGGAGGGCAGATCGAGCCGCCGCCTCCGCTGTTCGGCCGGTCGTCGCCCGAGCAGAAGAAACCCGATCCGACCCTCGCCACGCAGGTGGTGGCGGTCTGCGACGTCTACGCCAAGCGCAAGCACGCGGCGGCCGAGTTCGCCAAGTGCGACTCCACTCTCGACTACCGCCAGGTCCTCGACCGCTCGGACGTGGACGCCGTCATCATCGCCACCCCCGATCACTGGCACGCTCGGATGGCTCTGGAAGCGATGGCCAAGGGCAAGGACGTCTATCTGGAGAAGCCGGTGACGCACACGGTGGACGAGGCCAGGACCCTCGCCGCCGCGGTCAAGAAGACGGGCCGCGTGCTGCAGGTGGGCTCGCAGACGACCAGCTCCGACCAGTGGTGGAAGGCGCGGCAAGCCATCCAGGACGGCATGATCGGGAAGCTGATCATGAGCCAGGGCTCGTATCACCGGAACTCCGAAGAGGGCGAATGGAACTGGAAGATCGATCCCGCCGCGGGCCCGCAGGCGACGGGCGATGATTTCGTGGATTGGAAGATGTGGCTCGGGGACGCGCCTCCGCGAGCGTGGGACGCCGACCGCTTCTTCCGCTTCCGGAAGTACTGGGACTACTCGGGGGGGATCGCGACCGACCTCTTCTACCACGTGCTCGCGCCCCTCAACATCTGCTGGGGCGAGCCGCAGTTCCCGCGGCGGGTGTACGGGAGCGGGGGGAACTACGTGTTCACGGACGACGGCCGCGAGGTGCCCGACACGTTCATGCTGACCGCCGACTACCCGAAGGGCCATTCGCTGGTGCTGAGCTCCAGCATGGCCAACGACACCCACATCCCGGGCCTCATCCGCGGCCACGAGGGCACGATCACGATGGTCCCGGACGGCAAGTTCGAGGGGAAGGTCGACTTCATCACGGTCACGGCGCAGCCCATCGGCCGGAAGGACCTGAAGGAGAAGCCCGGCACCGTGGAGATGAAGATGGCCACCGAGCCGCGCGACACGCACATGGAGAACTTCCTCCGTTGCGTGCGCACGCGGCAGACCCCCGTCCTCGACGCCGACATTGCCTACCGGGCGATGGTGCCCATCGGCATGGCCGTGCAGTCGTACCGCGAGGGGCGGGCGCTCTACTTCGACGAGGCGTCCGAGAAGGTCGTCGCCTCGCCGCCGAAGGTGTAGGCTCAACTCCCTCCCAGGAGGCATTCGCCATGAAGACCCTTCGCTGCCTGTTGTTGGTGGCCGCGGTTTCGTCGGCGGGTTCGCTGGCCGTCGCGAGCGACGCTGTCCTGGTGTTGGTCGACCGCAGCGCGAGCATGAACAGCAGCAGCAAGTGGACGCTCGCCTCGCAGGGGATCGTCCAGGCGCTCGACCAGGACGAATTCGACGCCCTGGACGTCGGATTGATCTCGGCTCCGAGCGGGTCGATTCCGGGCCCGCAGTGCGTCTTCGGCCTGCCCGTTCCCTGCCAGGCCCCGGCGTTCCCGCAGGAGGCGATCGCGCCCGCCGGTCCCAAGTCGTCCGTGGGTCCCGGCACGCGTCGAGCCATCCGGGACTGGATGGCGGCAAACCCGCCGGACGGGGGCTCGGGCGATGGTCTTCCCCTGTACGCCGCCCTGCAGGCGGGAATCAGCGCCCTCAACACCTGGACCGGAACCGGCCACCGCATCCTCATCGTGGTCACCGACGGTGGGATCGGTTGCGGCCAGCTCTCGTCGCGACCCGGATATGGTGACTGCAACGGCTGCGACCACGAATGGGAGAGCCCGAACAACATCGTCGGCCTCGTCGCCCAGGCCGCGGCCGACGCGTCCAAGCCGATCGACACGTTCGTCATCGGCGTGCCGGGTGCGGAGAGCTACGACGCCTCCGGGTGCAACCAGCCGCCGTACCACATGCGCCTGGCGCTGAGCGCGATCGCGGCCGCGGGCTCCGAGCACGTCCCCGCGAATTGCACGGGCCTCACGTTCACGCAGGGCGGGGGCGACCCGACGGTGGCCTGTCACACCGACCTGACGCAGGGCAACTTCAGCGCGGGCAACCTGGCCAGCGCGATCGCATTGGCACGCCAGTCCGTGGACGACCCGATCTTCCGCGACGGGTTCGAGTCGGGCGACACGCTCGCCTGGTCCGCCCGCGCCACCGACGGAGGCGACCTCAGCGTGTCGGCGGCGGCCGCGCTCGCGTCCACCACGATGGGGCTGCAAGGGGCGGTGAACGACACGGCGGCGTTGTACGTGCAGGACGACACCCCGTCGGACGAGGGCCACTACCGCGCCCGGTTCAACTTCGCCACCAACGGCTTCGATCCGGGAGAGGCACTGAACCATCGGCGCGTGCGGATATTCATCGCCTTCCAGGAGGCCCCGACGCGGCGCCTGGTGGCCATCGTGCTTCGCCGCGTGTCCGGCCAATACGCGGTGATGGGCCGCGCGCGGCTCGACGACAACAGCCAGCACGACACCGGCTTCTTCCCGATCACGGACGGTGCGCACGTCGTGGAGCTGCACCTGGTCCGCTCGAGCGGTCCGGATGCGAGCGACGGTCAGTTCGAGCTGTGGATCGACGGCACGTCCATGCAGGCGGCGACCGGCCTGGACAACAGCGCGAGCGGTGTGGACTTCGTGCGCCTGGGCGCCCTCAGCGTGAAGGACGGCGCGAGCGGGACGCTGTCCTGGGACGAGTTCGAGTCGCGGCGCTCCAGCTACATCGGCCCCTGATCAGCCGACGGGCGGTGAGGTCAGGTCCGACCTTACCGCCGGACACGGCTGAGCCAGTAGCCTGGCCTGCGTTTGGCGTGGGCGACGGCCAAGACGCGGAGCTCCTCCGCTCGCACCAGGAAGACGATCGCGTAGGGAAAGCGCGCGAGCAGAGCTCGGCGAATCTCGTATGC
>JBGPBV010000099.1:0-25446 GCA_041481445.1 Vicinamibacteria bacterium | reverse complement strand
TGGACCCCGAGGCCCTCTTCGCGTCGCTGGACCCCATCCTGGACGCGCAGCTCCGCGAGCTCTCGGCCCTTCCCGTGGACGCCTTGCTGCAGGGCCGGTACGACAAGTTCCGGCGCATCGGACGTCTGGGCGCGGAGTTCCAGGAAGGACCCTGATCGCGATGGCCGGCCGCGACCTGCCCGTCGATCCCGCCCGCCTGCGGCAGCAGTTTCCGGAGCTGACCGAGGCCGACGTGGCCGCCTACGAGGAGACGACCCGGCGCATCCTCGCCCAGAGCCGGCCGGAGGCGCGGGCCCGCCTCACGCGGGAGATCGTGGCTCTGGGACGGAAGGCCCGCGAGCTCATGGCGTCGGGGGGGACCCTCTCGGCCGAAGAGTCGCGCGCGCTGCGCTACCTGGCCGCGGTCGAGAAGATGCAGGGGCGGACGAAATGACCGGCGCAGTGGCCGGCGAGATCGTTTAGACCTAAACAATCTGGAACTCGCGGCTACCCGCCCGCGGCCTCACATCCGGGCACCTCGCGGAGGTCGCTGAAGACCCGCCGGCCGAGCTTCCGCGCGACCTCGATCATCAGGTCGGCGCCCTTGGAGGATCCGCCGATCCGGAGGATCCCGTCGCAGTGCTCGACCAGCCGCTCGGCGATCGGGTGGAAGATCTCGTCGAAGGGAGGATCGCCGATCCGGCGCGAGCCGGCGAGGGCGACCATGGGCAGCGCGATCCATTCGCCCACGATCGGCACGTGCCCGGCCCGGAACAAGGGCAGCGCGTAGGCCTCCATCGCGCGGACGTTGGCCGCCAATTTCTCCGGATCGTCGCCGGTGCCGGAACGGTAGGGTCCGGCGATGAGGATCATCATGACGTGTCTCCTAAGGGGCGGATGAGGGTCTCGCGTCGTCACGCACCATCGTTGGGCGGCGAGGCCCGAAGGCGAGCTCGGCCTCGTACTGGTTGTGGCGGCGGCAGCGGAGGGAGATGTTGGCGAGCGTGGCCGGGCCCCGCCTGGCATAGGCATCGAGGTGGTGGAACTCCAGGAGCTCGCGCTCCGCGCACCTCTGGCCGGTGGACGCGACGAAGGCGCATTGGCCGTTGTCACGTCGCCAGACCTCCCTCTTCACCGACCTGGGCACGGTGCGTGAGGGGAGAGGCGGTGTCCGAATGTCCGTATCCGTCCCAGGACGGATAGACCGGATGGCCCGTGGCTTCGGCGTCAGGCCCAGCTTCCTGCTCTCGACCTGCGCGAGCAAGAGCGTGAGAGCGCGATCGAAGATAGCGCCGGGATCCCGATCGGCGAGGGGCGGCGTGAGCTCGACGTCCCGCACTGCTCGTTCGTGCACGGCGGCGCGGAGAACTACGCGTCCCGCACATGCCACTCTCCCGGCCCCGTCCAATAGATCTTCCGGTAGGAGCCGGCGACCAGGCCGCGATCGCGCAGGTCCTCGAACACGGCGCCCGGGTGCCATCCCGGGCCCGCGCCCAGGAAGGGCAGGCCGAGGTCCCGGAGGGAGCCGAGGAGACGCGCGAGCGCGGCCTCGTCGGCGATGGGGAAGACCCACCGACCCCACCAGCGGTATTCCCGGCGCCCGCCGAGCGCGGCGAGCGCCCGGCGATCGGCGCCGCGGGTGATGTGGACGAAGGCACGCGGCACGTCCCGCGAGGCGACCGTCCGCGGCCAGTGGTCGACCCAGGCGACGTGGGCCGGGATCAGCGGGCCGGCTCCGTCTCGAACAGCCGCACGTAGCAGTACACGTCGGAGGCGCGGCCGGGCTCGAGGTTGGGGAACTCCGAATGGCGCTGCAGCAGGCTCTCCCGCGTGAAGCCGCACTTCTCGAGGACGTGCCGCGAGGCCACGTGCTCGGGATGGCAGAGGGCATGGAGCCGGCCCAGGCCGACCGCGGGCGCCAGCGCCACCATCGCGCGCAGGGCCTCCGTGGCATAGCCGAGACCCCAGGCGTCCCGGGCCAGCACGTAGCCGGTGGCGGCTCGGAAGGGCGTCTCGACGCCCAGACCGGTGCCGCCGAGCAGACGGCCGTCCTTCGACTCGATCAGGTACGGTCCGGCGCCCCAGCGCTCCCATTCCCCGTCGCTGAACTCGAGGAACGCGCGGGTCTGGCCGATCGAGTCGTGCCTCGGCCAGCCCAGGAACCGCGTCACCTCCGGATCGCTTGCGTAGCGCGTGAACACCGGCTCGGCGTCCGCGGGGTGCGGCCGGCGCAGCCGGAGCCGGGCCGTCTCGATCCTCTCCGGGGCCTTCACTGGCCTGAGGATAGCCGCCCCTCACGGCCGCTTCCACCGGCGCGATAAGATGGCCTGATGACCATTTCCGGGAGAGGCCCGGCATGACGCCGCGCGGCGCACGAGTGATCCGCGGCGGCCTCATGGTGGTCCTGGTCGGCGTGTCCGCGACCGTCGCCCTCTCGCTGCGCCGTCCGGCTGCGAAGTCCGCCGCCCCCTCGCCCTCTCCTTCGGCCCCCCCTTCCCGTGAGGGCACGCGGCTCCAGGGGTTCATCCATCGCACGGTCAAGACGGACAAGGACGGCAACGTCCGCGAGAGCGTGATCGTGCGTGCGGAGTCCTACGAGGGCAAGGAGCAGGAGGAGCAGCATCTCAAGGGCGTCCAGGTGGACCTGACCTACATGGCCCAGGGCAAGCCGGGCAAGGCCACCATCACCGCCGACCAGGGGACCTACGTCGCCGTCCAGCAGAAGGCCATCTTCCAGGGACACGTCCACCTCGTCACGGAGGACGCGATGGAGCTGCGGACGGACGAGCTCATCTACCGCGGCGACCGCGCCACGGTCAAGAGCGACTATCCGACGTGGTTCAAGCGCAAGGACCTCTCGGGGACCTCCCACGGCTTCGACTACGAGACGGAGACGGGCCGGCTGGAGCTGCTCAAGGACGTCGACCTGAAGATCCAGGACAACGACAACCCCGCCACCACCATCAAGGCCGACCATGCGGAGGGGACCCGGGGGGACGGCCTCCTCCGCTTCCTGGGCGGAGTGGAGGTGACGCAGGGGAAGGACCGGCTGAAGTCGGACCGGCTGGTGGTCAACTTCTCGGACGAGGACCACGTCATCCATCGTGCGCAGGCCATCGACGACGTCGAGCTGTGGACGAGCGGCTCGACCCAGGTGCCGGGGATGACCAGCTCCAGCGCGGGCAGCGGGCCGCGCCATCTCACCTGCCGGCGCCTGGACCTCTGGTTCCGTCCCGACCGCACCTTGCAGCAGGCGGTGGCCGGCCCCGACGCGGACCTCACGCTCATGCCGGGCCCGAAGGACCCGCCGGAGCGGAAGCGGCTGCGCTCGGACGTGCTCGACTTCGCCTTCGACGAGAAGGGCCGTCTCGAGGAGCTGAGCACCCTCAAGGACACCACCTTCGCCACCGAGCCGATCCCGCCCGCCAAGACGGTCCCCCGCACGCTGGAGTGCAAGCGATTCGTGGCCAAGGTGGACCCGCAGACGGGGCAGGCGACGATCATCGAGTTCTTCAAGGACGTCTCGTTCGGGCGCGGGCCCCAGCGCGCGACCTCCCAGAAGGCGCTCTACGACGGGGCGAAGACCACGCTGTCCCTGACCGAGGACCCGGTGCTGGTGGACCAGGAGCAGGGCACGGAGCTGCACGCCCAGACCATCGACATCAAGACGGAGACGGGCGACGTGCAGGCCCGCGAGGGCGTGAAGCACATCCTGCGCGGGAAGTCGGCCATGCGCGCCGGCCTGCTCGGCAGCACCGACGACCCCACCCTCGTCACCGCCGGGCAGATGGACTACACGGCCAAGACGAAGCTGGCCAGCTACCAGCACGGGGCGCTGCTGCGGTCGGGGAAGGACGAGATCCGGGCCGGCGGCCTCGACATCCAGGAGCGCGCGGACGGCACGCGCCGCCTGCAGGCCAGCGGCCGCGTGATCTCCCGCATGCAGCCCAAGGCGGACAAGCCGGGCGCGACCCCGGCCACCGTGGAGTCGCGGGCGGCGGAGATGACCTACGACGAGGCCCTCAACCGGATCGACTACAAGGGGGACGTCTTCATCCGCCAGGGCGACATCCAGACGAAGAGCCCCACCGCCACCCTGAGCCTGAACCCCGACGGCGGGTCGATCAAGACGCTGGAGGCGGGGGAGCCGGTGGAGGTCCAGCAGGCCGACCGGCGTGCCACCGGCGCCAAAGGCACCTACACTCCCTCCAGCGAGACGATGGTCCTCGTGGGCGAGAAGGTGATGCTCACCGACGCCAGCGGGCAGGTGGAGGGCCGGGCCCTGACCTTCCACGTGGGCGACGAGCGCGTGATCGTGGACGGGCGCGAGGAGGTCCGGACGCACATGATCATCAAGCAGGAGCCGCGGAAGAATTGAGGAGGACGCGCCCCTGAGCTCGGCGAACGGGCAGATCGTCCTGCGCGCGGAGGCCCTCACCAAGTCCTACGGGCGGCGGGTGGTGGTCCAGCACGTGGACCTCGACATCCGCACGGGCGAGGTGGTGGGACTGCTCGGACCGAACGGAGCGGGCAAGACCACCACCTTCTACATGGTGGTCGGCCTGGCCCGGCCGGACAGCGGCCAGGTCTTCCTGGACGACGACGACATCACCGGCCTGCCCATGTACATGCGCGCCCGCCAGGGGATCGGCTATCTCCCCCAGGAGGCGAGCGTGTTCCGGCGCCTCACCGCGGAGCAGAACGTGCTGGCGGTGCTGGAGAGCCGGGGGATGCCGCCCGGGGAGCGGCACTCGCGCACGCGGGACCTCCTCGACGAGCTGGGCATAGGGCACATCGCGCGGCAGCCCGCGTACACGCTTTCCGGCGGGGAGCGGCGGCGGCTGGAGATCTGCCGGGCCCTGGCCACCGACCCCTCGTTCATCCTGCTCGACGAGCCCTTCGCCGGCATCGACCCCATCGCCGTCCTCGACATCCAGAAGATCATCGCCCACCTCCGCGACCGCGGCATCGGCGTCCTCATCACCGACCACAACGTGCGCGAGACCTTGAAAATCACGGATAGGGCCTATATTCTCAGGGAAGGCGCCGTCTTCCGCTCCGGCACGCCGGAGGAGCTCGCCTCCGACGAGGAGGTCCGCAGGGTCTACCTCGGCGAAGCCTTCCGGCTCGACGAGCCGCCGCCGGAGCCCTAGACCAGAGTAGAGTGCGGTAGCGAAAAAGAAGAGAGAGTCCCGAGTCCATTGGCCATCCAACAGAAGCTGGGCCTCAGCACCCGCCTCTCGCAGAGGCTCATCCTCACGCCGTCGCTCCAGCAGGCGATCAAGCTCCTCCCCCTGACCACGCTGGAGCTGGCGGAGGTGCTGGAGCAGGAGGTCATGGAGAACCCGCTGCTGGAGGAGGTCCCCCAGGAACAGCCCTCCGCGGAGGAGATCGCCCAGGAGGAGGCCAAGGCGGAGCGGGAGGACGTGCTCAAGGAGATCGACGTCGAGAAGTTCTTCGAGGACTACCTCGACGACAGCGACCACCGCCGCACGCGCAGCGCCGAGATCCCGGAGCTGCCCCCCATCGAGAACACCCTCACCGAGCAGCCCGACCTCTACGACCACCTGATGTGGCAGCTCCACATGTCGGTCTCCGACGAGCTCACCCTCGAGATCGGCGACGCCATCATCCAGAACCTGGACGAGGACGGGCTGCTGCGCACCTCCGTGGAGGAGATCGCCAACCTCGGTCCCTACCCGGCGGAGGAGGTCGAGAAGGCCCTGACCATCATCCAGGGCCTCGATCCGGCGGGGGTGGCCGCGCGCGACCTCAACGAGTGCCTGCGCCTCCAGCTCAAGAGCCTCGGCCTGGCGGAGTCGCCCACCGACGTGATGGTGCGCGACTACATGAAGCAGCTCCAGAGCCACCAGTACCCGGAGATCGGGCGCCAGATGGGCCTCACCCCGGACGAGGTCTCGCACCACCTCGAGATCATCAAGCGCCTCGATCCCAAGCCCGGCCTGAAGTACAGCCCCGACCGCTCGACCTACATCATCCCGGACGTGTTCGTGGTCAAGGAGGGCGACGACTACAAGATCATCCTCAACGACGACGGGCTGCCCAAGCTGCGCATCAGCCCCACCTACAAGCGGATGCTCGACGTCAAGGAGGTCGGGTCGGAGGAGACGCGGAACTACGTCAAGGAGAAGCTGCGCAGCGCGCTCTGGCTCCTCAAGAGCGTGGACCAGCGCCAGCGCACGATCTACAAGGTGTCGGAGTCGATCATCCGCCACCAGCGCGGGTTCCTGGACAACGGCATCGCCCATCTGAGGCCGCTGGTGCTGCGGGACGTGGCCACCGACATCGGCATGCACGAGTCGACGGTGTCGCGCGTGGTGGCCAACAAGTACATGCACACCCCGCGTGGGGTGTTCGAGCTCCGGTTCTTCTTCCACAGCGGGATCACCTCGAACATGGGGGAGGCGATCAGCTCCGTCACCATCAAGGACAAGATCCGCAAGATGATCGAGGCGGAGGATCCCTACCGGCCCCTCTCCGACTCCCGCATCGCCGAGATCCTGGGCCACGACGGTCTTCCCCTGGCCCGCCGCACGGTGGCCAAGTACCGCGAGGAGCTGCGCATCCCGCCCTCCAACCTGAGGAAGTCGGTGCAATGAGGGTCGAGTACACCGGCCGGCACATCGACGTGCCCAACGAGATCCGCCGCCTGGGCGACCGCAAGCTCCGGAAGCTGTCCCGGGTCCTGCCCGGCATCACCGACGTCCGCGTGATCCTGTCCACGGACCGGCACCGGCAGGTCGTGGAGGTCAGCCTGCACTCGCGGCACCTCGACCTCACCGCCACCGAGGCCTCGAGCGACGCCTCTCTCTCGCTCAGCACCGTGATGGACAAGCTGATCCGCCAGGCGGAGCGGCACGTCGGCAAGCTCCGCGTGCGCAAGGGGGGCGGCCGCTCTCGCGCCACCAGCCTCAAATCGGTCGCGCCGCTGTCCGCGACCGGGCCCCCCGAGGAGCCGGCGCCGCGCGTCATCCGCAACCGCCGTTTCGTGGTGAAGCCGATGACGGTGGAGGAGGCCGCCCTCGAGGTCGGGGCCAGCCCGGAGGGGGTGATCGTCTTCCGCGACGCCGCCACCGAGCGCGTGAACGTCCTCTACAAGCGCAAGGACGGCAACCTCGGCCTGATCGAGCCGGAGGCCTGAGAACGCCCGGCACGACGCGGCGCCCGCCTCCGCTGCGGCTGGAGCGCCGGCAGGACGCGCGGGAGGGGGCCAGCGTCCAGGTGCGCGAGCTGCTCGACCCCTCGGCCGGGCTCGGCCTCCGCCTGGCCGCGGGGTCGGCCGGCCTCGACCACACGGTGACCCTCTCCCGGGTGCAGCGCCCCGGCCTGGCCCTGACCGGCTACACCGACTACATCCGCTACGGGCGCGTCCAGATCCTGGGGGCGAGCGAGATCGGCTACCTGCGCAAGCTCTCCGCCCGCCGCCGGGGCTCGGTGCTCCGCCGCCTGGCCTCCTGCCGCATCTCCTGCTTCGTGGTGACCAAGGGCCTGGAGCCGCCGGCGGAGCTCCTGGCGGAAGCGGAGGCGCGCGGCATCCCGATCCTCGTCACGCCCTCCGAGTCCACGCCGTTCATCAAGGCCCTGTCCGCCCTCCTGGAGGAGCGCCTGGCCCTGCGCCTCCACCTGCACTCGGTGCTCATGGACGTCTTCGGCCTGGGCGTGCTCATCGTGGGGGAGAGCGGGATCGGCAAGTCGGAGTGCGCCCTCGACCTCATCGACCGCGGGCACCGCCTGGTGGCGGACGACGTGGTGGAGATCCGGCGCATTGGCGACCTGCTCATCGGCTGCTCGCCCGACCTCACCCGCTACCACATGGAGCTGCGCGGGCTGGGGGTGATCAACATCAAGGACCTCTACGGCGTGTCGTCCATCCGCACCTCCCAGCGGGTGGAGCTGGTGATCAGCCTGGAGCGCTGGGAGGCGGGCCGGGAGTACGATCGCCTCGGCCTGCAGGCGGAGAAGTTCCTCGTCCTCGAGCAGGAGGTGCCCCTCATCCGCATGCCGGTGGCCCCCGGGCGGAACCTGGCCATCCTGGTCGAGGTGGCGGCCCGCAACCAACTCCTGAAGGAGCGCGGGTACGATGCCGCCCGGCGGTTCGTCGAGCGGGTGGACGAGATGATCGAGACAGGCACCGCGGGCGCGCTTCCCCGCCCGCACGGTCCCCGCCGCGCCCGCGCCGTGCGCCGGAGGGCGCGATGAGCGGCGCGGGCCCGCGCCGGGCCGCGCGCGCCCTCCGCCGGCCCGCCGGGCGGGACCGCCGGACGGAAGCCCGGCTGCGCCGCGACCGCCGCCGGGAGCCGCGCATCCTGATCATCACGGGGCTGAGCGGGTCGGGCAAGACCCACGTGGCGCGCGCCCTCGAGGACAGCGGCTGGTTCTGCGTCGACAACCTGCCGACCGCGCTGATCCCGCGCTTCGCGGACCTCATCCGCGCCTCCGCCGAGCTCTACCGCTCGGCCCTGGTCGTGGACATGCGCGAGCGGGACTTCCTGCGACAGTTCCCCCACGTGTTCCGGCAGCTCCGGGCCAAGGGCTTCGCGGCCAGCGTGCTCTTCCTGGAGGCGGAGGAGAAGGTCCTGCAGCGGCGCTTCAGCGAGACGCGGCGGCCGCACCCCCTCGCCATCAACCAGCCCGCCATCGAGGGCATCCGCGAGGAGCGGGAGGCCCTGCGCCCCATCCGCAAGATGGCCGACCTCATCCTCGACACCTCGGACTACACCGTGCACCAGCTCCGCGACTACATCCGCGAGCACTACGATGTCCGCGCCGACCAGTCGCCGCTCGTGCTCTCCGTGATGTCGTTCGGCTACAAGTACGGCGTGCCCTCGGAGGCCGACCTCGTCTTCGACGCGCGCTTCCTGACCAACCCGAACTTCGTGCCCTCCCTCAAGCGCCTGACCGGCAACCACGCGCCGGTGGTGCGGTACATGAACCGCCAGCCCGACACCGCGCGCTTCCTCAAGCGGCTGGACCATTTCCTCTCCTTCGTGATCCCGCGCTACGTCAAGGAGGGCAAGAGCTACCTCACGATCGGGATCGGCTGCACGGGCGGCCGGCACCGCTCGGTCATGATCGCGAACGCCCTGGCGGAGAGGCTCGGCCGCCACGGCTATCCGATCCGCGTCCGCCACCGCGACCTGCGCCAGGAGTGAGGGGATGATCGGCATCGTGGTCGTGACCCACGGCGCGCTGGCCGGCGAGCTGGTCAACGCCGCCCGCCAGATCGTGGGCGAGATCCCCGCCATCGCCGCGGTGTCGATCGGCTGGACGGACGACATGGGCATGGCGCGGGTGGCCATCGAGCGGGCCCTGGCCGAGGTGGGCGGGGGCGACGTGCTCGTGCTGACCGACATGTTCGGGGGCACCCCCACCAACGTGAGCCTCCCGTTCCTCTCTCCCCGGGTCGAGATCGTGACCGGGGTGAACCTGCCCATGGTCATCAAGCTCACCACGCTGCGCGAAGGCGAGCTGGTGGAGGTGGCGCGCGTGATCCGCGACCAGGGCAAGGGGGCGATCTACGTGGCCAGCGAGATCCTCGAGAAGAAGGCTTGATCCAGAGGGAGGTCCGGATCGTGAACCGCCTGGGCCTTCACGCCCGGGCCGCGGCCCGGTTCGTGCACACCGCGACCCGCTTCCGGTCGCGGATCACGGTGGCCCGTGACGACCGCGCCATGGACGGCAAGTCGATCCTCGGCATCCTGCTCCTGGCCGCCTCCGTGGGGACCCGCCTCCTGGTGAGCGCGGAGGGCGAGGACGAGGCGCCGGCGGTGGAGGCCCTGGTCGCGCTGGTGGACGGCGGCTTCGGCGAGGAGGCATGAAGCTCGAGGGGCTCGGCGTCTCCCCGGGGGTGGCGGTCGGACCGGCGCTGGTGGTCGAGCGCGAGTCGGTGCCCGTCTTCCGCCTGCTCGTGCCCCCGGAGGCGATCGAGTGCGAGATCCGCCGCCTGACCCGGGCGGTGGAGGCCTCGCGGGCGCAGCTGGAGGCGATCAAGGAGCGCCTCCGGCCCGCGGTCGGGGTGCACGCCTACATCTTCGACGCCCACCTCCTCATGCTCGCCGACCCCATGCTGCTCGACCGCGCGGTGGGGATCATCCGCGCCGAGCAGGTGAACGCGGAATGGGCCCTGCGCACGGTCGCCGACCAGCTCCATGCGCTGTTCGAGGGCGCGAGCGACGAGTACCTCAAGGAGCGCACGACCGACCTCGACGACGTGCTCGGCCGCATCCAGCTCAACCTGGGCGGGGCCACGGACGCCCCGTCACTGGCCCACCTGCCCGGACGCTTCGTCATCGTGGCGGTGGACCTGACGCCGTCGCAGGCGGCGGAGCTGGACTGGGACAACGTGCTGGCGGTGGCCACGGACGCCGGCTCGCCCAGCCATCACACCTCGATCCTGGCCCGCTCCTTCGGGATCCCGGCCGTGGTCGGCCTGCAGGACGCGACCGCCCGCATCCCGTCGGGAGCCACGGTGGCGGTGGACGGGACGCGAGGGGCGGTGGTGATCGAGCCGGAGGAGCCGGCGGTGGCCGCCCTGCGCGCCGGCCAGGAGGATCGCCCGGCCCGGCCGCGGGCGGAGGTCCGGGTCCTGCCCTGCGTGACCCGCGACGGCGTCCGCGTCGCCCTCCTCGGCAACGCGGAGTTCCCGGAGGAGGCCGCGCACGCGGTCGAGTACGGCGCGGAGGGCATCGGGCTGTTCCGGTCCGAGTACCTGCTGGGCCGCGCGCGCAAGTGGCCGGACGAGGAGAGTCAGTACGAGGTCTACCGCCGGATGCTGGAGCGGATCGGACCGCATCCGGTGACGGTGAGGACCTGGGACGTGGGGCCGGAGGACATCATGCCCGGCGGCCCCAGTCGCGCGAACCCGGCCCTCGGTGAGCGCGCCCTGCGCCTGGCGCGGCGGGCGCCGGAGCCGTTCCGGGCCCAGCTCCGCGCGTTGATGCGAGCGGCCCGGCACGGTCCCCTGCGCATCCTCTTCCCGTTCGTCACCGGCCCCAGCGACCTGTCGCTGGTCCTGGAGCTCGTCGAGGCCACGCGGGAAGGGCTCCGCCGCGAGGGGGTGGCCTTCCGGGAGGACGTCCCCCTCGGCCTCATGGTGGAGGTGCCCAGCGCCGCCGCCACCGCCGACCTGCTCGCCCCCCACGTGCAGTTCTTCGCCGTGGGCACCAACGACCTCATCCAGTACCTGCTGGCGGTGGACCGCGTGGACCCGCGGGTGTCGAGCCTCTACGAGCCGCTGCACCCGGCCGTGCTGCGCACCATCGACGGCGTGGTGCGGGCGGCGGGAGCCCACCGCGTGCCCGTCTCGATCTGCGGCGAGATGGCGGCCGACCCCCTGCAGGCCCTGCTCCTCGTCGGCCTGGGGGTGCGCGAGCTCTCGATGAGCCCGGCCGCGATCCCGGCGGTGAAGGCGGCCGTGCGCGCCGCCTCCGCCGCCCGCCTGGAGCCCGTCGCGCGCGCCAGCCTCTCCCTGCCCACCGCCGCCGAGATCGAGGCTATGCTTCGCCGGGAGCTTTCGGAGGCGCTGGCCCTGCCCGCCTCGTCGTCGTCGTCGTCTTGATGGAGGAGCGCTGATTGGCGGACATTCCCAAGCGGGTCGAGAAGCCGTGGGGGTACGAGCTGTGGTGGGCGCGCACCGACCGCTACGTCGGCAAGATCCTGCACGTCCGCAAGGGGGAGAGCCTGTCCCTGCAGTACCACCGCGTGAAGGACGAGACGATCCTGCTCCAGTCGGGGCGGCTGCTCTTCGAGACCCGGCCCCGGGACGAGGGTGGCGAGCTGCGCAAGGTCGAGATGAAGCCGGGCGACGTCTTCCACATCACGCCGGGGACGCTGCACCGCATGACCGGCCTCGAGGACTGCGACATCGTGGAGGTCTCGACGCCGGAGCTCGACGACGTCGTCCGCATCGAGGACCGGTACGGCCGGGCGGGGACGAGCGCGCCCTAGTAGCGGACCAGGTCCTTCATCGCGGCCAGCACGTCGCGGACCTGGGGCAGGATGGCGTCCTCGAGGACGGGGTTGTACCCCACGAACGTGTCGAGCGCGCCCACCCGGCGCACGGGCGCGTCGAGGTGCTCGAACAGCTCCTCCCCGATGCGGGCCGCGATCTCCGCGCCGTAGCCGAAGGAGCGGCTGTCCTCGTGCACGACCAGGGCCCTGCCCGTCTTCTTGACGCTCTCCGCGATCGCGTTCCAGTCGTAGGGGGCGAGGGACCTGAGGTCGAGGATGTCGGCGGAGATCCCGTCCGCCTCCGCCTGGCGCGCCGCCACCAGCGAGCGCTGGACCAGGGCCCCGAACGTGATGATGCTGAGGTCGGCGCCTTCGCGGACGCGGGCGGCGCGGCCGAAGGGGATCATGTAGTCCGGACCCGGGTAGAGCCCCTTGTTGTAGGTCTGGCGGTAGAGGTGCTTGTGCTCGAGGAAGAGCACGGGGTCGTCGCAGCGGATGGCCGTGCGCAGGAGGCCGTTGGCGTCCTGGGCGTTCGACGGGATCACCACCCGCAGCCCGGGGATGTGGGTGAAGAGGGACTCGCCGCACTGGCTGTGGTAGATGGCGCCGCCCTGCAGGTACCCGCCGTAGGTGACGCGGATGACCACGGGGCACTTCCAGTTGTTGGCAGAGCGCCAGCGGATCACCGCCAGCTCGTTGCGGATCTGCATGAAGGCGGGCCAGATGTAGTCGAAGAACTGGATCTCCGCCACCGGCTTGACCCCGCGGACGGCCATGCCGATCGCGCGGCCCACGATGCCGGCCTCGGCCAGGGGCGTGTTGAAGACGCGCGTGGAGCCGAACTTGCGCTGCAGGTTGTGCGTGACCTTGAAGACCCCGCCCTTCCCCTTGACCGCGGGCAGGCTCTCCTCCCGGCTGCAGTCGGCCACGTCCTCCCCGAAGACGGCAATGCGCTCGTTGCGCGCCATCTCGTCGTGGAGGCAGGCGTTGAGCAGGTCGACCATGGTCTTGGGGTCGCCCACCGGCCGCGCCTCCGTGCGGAAGGCCTCCGAGGTGGGGTCCACGTCGGGCGAATAGACGTAGAGGGTGGCGCTCCGCGCCTCCGGCATGCGCGCGGCCAGGGCGGCGTCGGTGGCGGCGGCCACCTCGCGGTCGACCTCCTCGCGCAGGGCGGCCAGCTCCTCGTCGCGGGCCATGCCTTCCTCGCGCAGCCGGGCCGGGAAGGCCACCATGGGATCGCGGCGGGCGTCCGCTTCGCGCTCGGGCGCGCAGCGGTAGAGGCTCTCGTCGTCGGAGAGGGAATGAGAGTAGGGGCGGATGACGTGGGCGTGGACGAGGGCGGGGCCGCGGCGGGACCGGCACCAGGCGGCGGCCTCGCGCAGAACGGCCAGGCTGGCCAGGGGATCGCAGCCGTCCACCTCCCGCACGAGCAGGTCGGGGAAGGAGCGCACCAGCTTCGAGATGCTGCCGCCCGCCGTCTGTACCTCGACGGGGACGGAGATCGCGTAGCCGTTGTCCTCGACGAGGTAGAGGAGGGGCAGCTTCTTGTTGGCGGCGACGTTCAGGCTCTCCCAGAACTCGCCCTCCGACGTCGTGCCGTCGCCCGCCGAGCAGTAGACGATCTCGTCCGGCCGGCCGGCCACCAGCCGGACGGCCTCCGCGGTCCCGATGGCCTGGTTGAACTGGGTGCCCGTGGGCGAGGACCGGGTGACGACGTTGAGCCGCCGCAGGCCCCAGTGCGAGGGCATCTGGCGGCCGCCGGAGCAGGGATCGTCCTGGGCGCCCACCGCGCCGAGCAGCATCTCCGTGGCCGTCATCCCGAGATGGAGCATGAGGGCGCGGTCCCGGTAGTAGGCGTGGAGCCAGTCGGAGCCCGGACGGAGGACCATGCCCGCGGCCACGAGGACGGCCTCGTGGCCGGCCCCGCTGATCTGGAAGTAGATCTTGCTCTGCCGCTTGAGCTGGATCTCCTTGTCGTCGATCCGGCGCGAGAGGTACATCGTCCGGTAGATCCGGAGCAGCGTGGCCCGGTCGAGCCCCTGCAGATTGTCCACGGACTGAGTCGCCAAGTGACCTCTAACGCTGGGACCGGACGCCGGGGCCGGGGGCACGATTGGCCCCGCGGCCATTCTATCGTCTCCCTCGCGGGCTCCGCCACTACGCAGGCACGAGCTAGACTGGGGACTTCGAGGTGCTAGCATGAGGCTCGTCCGGCGTGGTCGTGCGCTCTTCGTGCCCCTGCTGGCGGCGGCGGCCGGCCTGGCCGCGGTCTCCGCCTCCGCGGCGCCGCGGACCTACGTGGTGGACCCGGACAAGAGCTCGGTGCGCGTCCACGTCGGGAAGGCCGGAGCCTTCGGCTTCGCCGGGCACACGCACGAGGTCGCGGCCCCTGCCCTCTCCGGCGAGGTCACGGCGGACGAGGCCGACCTCGCGGCGTCCCGCGTGACCGTCACCTTCCAGGCCGCCGCCCTCACGGTGCTGCCGGAGGGCGAGCCCGCCGGCGATGCGCCCAAGGTGGAGGAGGCCATGCGCGGGCCCAGGGTGCTCGACTCCGCCCAGTTCCCCTCCATCACGTTCCAGTCGCAGCGGGTGAGCGGCCGCGCCGCGGGCGCCGGCGCCTACGAGCTCGAGGTGGCGGGCGAGATGAAGCTGCACGGGGTGACGCGCACCCTCACCCTGCCCGTGCGCGTCGAGCTCGCGGGCGACACGCTGACCGCCTCCGGCACCGCGGTGCTCCTTCACGACCAGTTCGGGATGAAGCCGGTGAGCGCGGGCGGGGGCGCGGTGAAGGTGAAGAACGAGATCCAGGTCTCCTACCGCTTCGTGGCCCGCGCGCGCTGAAGGGGCAGGCCGACCTATAATCGGCGGTTACTCGAGGAGGGGATGAGTCATGTCTGAGGTCAGGGGCCGGCTGTGGGCGGTGGGCGAGGTCATGTCGCGCAGCATCCGCTCGCTGCCGGAGCTGTCGGGCGGCTCCAAGATCGTCGAGGTCTTCGGCAGCAACACGTTCGACGTGGGCGCGATGAAGGAGAAGCTGCCCAAGCCGGTGTTCAAGTCCCTCCAGGAGACGATCCGGCGCGGCCGCCGGCTGGATCCCGCCATCGCGAACGAGGTCGCCCACGCGGTGAAGGAGTGGGCGCTGGGCAAGGGGGCCACGCACTTCTGCCACTGGTTCCAGCCGCAGACGGGCCTCACCGCGGAGAAGCACGACGCCTTCCTGACCTTCGACGACGACGGCCGGCCGATGGAGCGCTTCAGCGGGGCCCAGCTCATCCAGAGCGAGCCGGACGCCTCCTCGTTCCCGTCCGGCGGCATGCGCAGCACGTTCGAGGCCCGCGGCTACACGGCCTGGGACCCCTCCAGCCCGATCTTCGTCATCGAGGGACCGAACGGGAAGACGCTCTGCGTGCCCTCCGTCTTCATCAGCTACCACGGCGACGCGCTGGACAACAAGACGCCGCTCCTGCGCTCGATGGAGTACCTCTCGGAGAGGGCGCTCGGGGTGCTGCGCCTGTTCGGCGACACGGAGTCGACGCGGGTGGTGCCGACGATGGGCCCGGAGCAGGAGTACTTCCTCATCGACCGCGCCTTCTACTCGCTGCGGCCCGACCTCGTGGCCTCCGGCCGGACCCTAGTCGGGGCCAAGCCGCCCAAGGGCCAGGAGCTCGAGGACCACTACTTCGGCAGCATCAAGGACCGGATCCTGGCCTTCATGCAGGAGACGGAGAACGAGCTCTTCAAGCTGGGAGTGCCCATCAAGACCCGCCACAACGAGGTTGCCCCCAGCCAGTACGAGACGGCCCCCATCTTCGAGGAGGCCAACGTGGCCTCCGACCACAACCAGCTCGTGATGGAGACGATGGGGCGGGTCGCGCGCCGGCACAACCTCGCCCTCCTCCTCCACGAGAAGCCCTTCGCCGGGATCAACGGCAGCGGCAAGCACTGCAACTGGTCGCTGATGGACTCGGAGGGACGCAACCTCCTGGAGCCGGGGGCCACCCCGGAGAAGAACCTGCAGTTCCTGGTCTTCCTGGCCGCCACCCTCAAGGGCGTGCACCGGCGGGCGGGCCTTCTCCGCGCCGCCATCGCCAGCGCGGGCAACGACCATCGCCTGGGCGCCAACGAGGCTCCCCCCGCGATCATCTCGGTGTTCCTGGGCGACCAGCTCACGCGCGTGCTCGACGGCATCGAGAAGAAGGAGAAGGGCGGGGCGGCGGCCATGGAGACGATCAGCCTCGGCATCCGCCAGCTCCCCGAGGTCGCGCGCGACCAGACCGACCGCAACCGCACGTCGCCCTTCGCGTTCACCGGGAACAAGTTCGAGTTCCGCGCGGTGTCCGCCGCCCAGTCCATCTCCCTGCCCATCGCCTTCCTCAACGTGGCGGTGGCGGAGGCCCTGGGCGAGTTCGAGGACACGCTGACCCTGCGCACGGCGAAGGGGGCGAGCCTGCAGGACGCGGTGCTGGACACCGTGCGGGAAGCGATCGTGGCCACCAAGAGCGTCCGCTTCGAAGGGAACAACTACGCCCCCGAGTGGGTGGAGGAGGCCAGGAGGCGCGGGCTGCCCAACCTCAAGACGTCGCCGGAGGCCCTGGCCGAGCTCGTGAAGCCGGACGCGCGCGAGTTCCTGGCCCGGACGAAGGTCTTCACGGAGGCGGAGGGCGAGGCCCGCTACCACGTCCGGCTGGAGCGCTACATCAAGGACCTCGACATCGAGGTGGAGGCGCTCAAGGACATCGTCAACGGCCACGTCCTTCCCGCCGCCTACCGCCAGCTCGCCCTGCTCGCCCAGGCGGGCAGCGGGCGCACCATCCGCTCCTCGGTGGAGCGGGTCGAGGCCTCCGTGGAGGCGCTGAACTCGCGGATGCAGGACCTCCAACAGGCGGCGGAGAAGGCGGGCGGCGAGGGCGACCTCGCCCAGCGCGCGCGCACGCTGGCCGACCAGGTGGTGCCGGCGATGGCGGCCGTGCGCGAGGTCTGCGACCGGATCGAGGAGACGGTCTCGGACGGGTTCTGGACCCTGCCCAAGTACCGGGAGATGCTTTTTCTCGTCTGATTGAGGTGGGGGGTGCTAGCGGCGCACCCCCCACACCCCCCCCTCGCTCCGCCGAAGTGAATTCGGCTGCGCTCGGCTCGCGGTTCAGGCCCGCATCAGGTCGAGCAGGAAGGCCGGCCCGAGCGCCGTCCGCGCGGGCACGAAATCTCCCGCGATCCCCACCAGGCGATCGGCCAGGTCCGGCCGGCGCGCGAGCCGGGCCGCCACCGCGTCCGCCAGCGCGGGCCAGGCCACGATGCGCTGGAGCAGCCGGTTGAGCCGGAACTTGTCGCGCGTGGCCTCGTGCCGGAGACGGTCGTACTCTCGGAAGTCCGCGCCGCCGCCCCCGAGCACGCCATGCGCCACTTGCGCGGCCAGCTCGGCGCTGCGCAGGGCCAGGGTCACGCCCTCGCCGGTGAAAGGATCGTAGAACCCCGCGGCATCGCCGACCAGGACCGCTCCCGGCGCGGAGACGCGTCGCGCCTCGAGGGCCAGGGGGCCGATCGCGCGCGGGGGGCCGGTGAGGCGGGCGTGGGAGAGGCGCTCCCGGATCCGCGGCCAGCGCTCCAGGGTCCGGAGGTAGAACGCCTCGAGGTCGCCCGCCGCCGCCCGCAGGGCGCGACGATCCAGGACGAAGGTGACGTTGGCGTCGGTCTCGGCCAGGGGCGCGATCCCACAATACCCCCCGCGGGTGACGTGCATCTCGCCGTAGTCGGTCAGGCCTTGCATGCCCGACCAGTAGCCGCGCACGGCGAACTTCCGCAGGGTCGGGTGCGGGCGGAGGAGGCCCAGCCGGCGCGCGATCACGCTGTTGCGGCCGTCGGCGGCCACCACCAGCCGGGCCTCCAGCCGCTCGGGCCCGTGCGGGCCCTCGACCACGACGCCGCGCACCTGCCCTTCGGCGCCGACGACGTCCCGCGCGCGCACGCCCTCGCGGACCTCCACGCCCGCCTGGCGCGCGGCGTCGAGCAGGGCGCGGTCCAGGCACCAGCGCCGCACCGCGAAGCCGGGCTCGCGCCCCTCCCCGTACTCGCCGGTGAAGGAGATCCCCGACGGCGAGGTCAGCTTCATCCCGCGGATGGCCCGCGGCCGCAGGGCGCGTACGGCGCCTTCGGCGCCCATGGCACGGAGGAGGCGCCAGGCCTCCGGGGACACGCCCTCGCCGCAGACCTTGTCGCGCGGGAAGCGCGCCTCGTCCACGAGCACGACCTCGTGGCCGGTCTGGCGCAGGAACACCGCGGCGGCGGCCCCGGCCGGCCCTCCGCCCACCACCACGACCTCAGGCAGGGGTCTTCTCCGCGAAGGCGAGCAGGCGGTAGGGCCAGTTGCGCTCGATGCGGACGGCGGGCACGCCGGCGGCGGAGAAGGCCGCCCGCAGCTCGTCCTCGCGGAAGGAGCTGCGGATGGAGATGAGCCCGTCCTCCACGCTCACGCGCGACTTGAACAGGAGGGGGAAGGCTACCTTCCCGAAGACGTAGGGCACGCGCGCCCGCCGCAGGTCGTTGACGACGAGGGCCCGGCGCGCCAGGGTGAACAAGGAGCGCAGGAGGCCGGGCAGGGCGGACTGGTCGAAGTGGTGCAGGAAGAGCGAGGCCGTGACCACGTCGAAGGAGCCGGGGGCGAAGGGCAACGCGCGCACGTCGGCCACCACGCGCAGCAGCTCCGCCGGCGCGGCGTGGAGATGGAGCAGCTTGATGTCGGCCCCGACCGCGGCCAGGCGGCCCCCCAGCGCGCGGCGGAGCAGGACGGGCACGTCGCCGGACCCGCAGCCGACGTCGAGGAGCCGCGGGCGCGCGGACGATCGGAGGTAGGGGAGGACGGCGGACACGAACCGCGCGCGGTTGCCCAGCCAGCGGTTGACGAGGCGGAGGTCGGACAGGCTGCGGAGGGCCTCGTCGGGAGGCACGCCGAGGTCGAGGCCCTCGGGGTCGGTGGCGCGCACGGAGAGGTCGATCACGTCCCTTCCCGAGGAGCGGGCGCGGGCCCGGACACTAGCAGAACTCGAGCAGCGCGAACTCCGCCCCGAACCCGGGGCCGAAGGCGCCGAGCACGCCCTTCTCCCCGCAGCGCAGCCGTCCGCGCCGCATGATCTCGTCGAGGACGAACAGGACGGTGACGGAGCTCATGTTGCCGTGCTCGGAGAGCACCTTCTCGGTGGGGGCGAGGTCTTCCGGAGCCAGGCCCAGGCGCTCGCTCATGACCTCGATGATCCGCCGGCCCCCGGGATGCAGGATCCAGCGGGTGACGTCCTCGCGCGTGAGGCCGCGGGCGGACAGGAAGCCCTCCACCACGCCCGCCACGTGCCGGCGGACGAAGGGCGCCAGCTCGCGGTCGAGGATGATCTGCAGGCCCTGGTTGCGCAGGTGGAAGCCCATGAGGTGCAGGGTGCCCGGGAAGAAGACGCTCTCCGCGTCCACGATGCGCGCCTGGCCCGGCCGCCGGGCGCGGCCGCGAGGATGATCGGCACCGGCGAGGACGACCGCCGCCCCGCCGTCGCCGAAGATCGCGGTGGAGACCACGTTGGTGGCGGAGAGGTCCCAGCGCTGGAAGGTGAGGCTGGCGAACTCGAGGGCGAGGACGACGGCCACCTGGTCGGGGTGGGCGACGAGGTAGTCACGGGCACGGGCCAGGCCGACCACGCCTCCCGCGCACCCGCTCTCCGTGATCGGGAGCCGCGCCAGGCGCGGGCCCATCCCGAGGGCGTCTGCCACGTAGGCGTCCACCGCCGGGATCTGGAACCCCGTGCAGGAGACGCTGACGATCAGGCCGACGTCGGCGGGAGCGATCTCGGCGGTGCCGAGGGCGCGCCGCACGAGGGCGGCCCCTTCGCGCCCGGCCACTGTCCGGTAGAGGTCGTTCTGGGTCTCGAAGTCCCCGGGGTGGAAGACCTGCTCGATGGGGACGACGCTGGCCCGAAACTCGACCCCGGCCGAGGCGTAGACCCTGAGGAGCCGCCGGCCGGTGGCGTCGTCGCCCAGCCACTCGGCCACCCACCGGGTGACCTCATCCTGCGGATAGCGATAGGGCGGCTCGAACCGCTCGATGGCCAGGAGGGTTGCCATGCGACCAGCATAGCCGCTGCGGGCTCAGAACGGGACGTCGTCGTCCGAGACCTGGAAGTCGTCGGCGGGGGGGCCGCCGGCGTCCTTCTCGGCCGCGCCGCGCCCTCCTCCTCCTCCTCCTCCCGCGCCACCCTCGCCGCGGCTGCCCAGCAGCACCAGGCGCGACTGGGGTCCGCTCACGCGGATCTTCGTCGTGTTGCGCTTGTTGCCGTCCTTGTCCGTCCACTCGTCGTAGTGGATCGAGCCTTCCAGGTACACCTGCTTGCCCTTCGAGCAGTAGTCGCGGACGACCTGCGCGGTCTTGCCGAAGACCTCGACGCGGTGCCACTCCGTCCGCTCCTGCTTCTGGCCGTCCTTGCCCGTCCAGCGCTCGGACGTGGCCAGCGAGAAGTTCGCGATGGGCTCGCCGGCCTGGGTGTAGCGGATCTCGGGATCCCGACCCAGGTTGCCGATCAGGATCACGCGGTTGACGCTCGCCATGTCAATGCACCTCTAGCGTGGATTGAGTTTCTCGCGGGCCTTGCGGCCGGCCTCGGAGTTCGGGAACCGCTCGGCCACGAACCGGTACTCGAGCAGGGCCTGGCTGCGCCGGCCCAGCCGCTCCAGGGCCATGCCCTTCTTGAAGCGCGCATCGGGGATCTTGTCGCTCGACGGGTACTGGCGGAGCAACTCGTCCCAGGCCGTGATCGCCTCCGCGTACTTCTGCTTCGAATACTGGCACTCGCCGATCCAGTACTGCGCGTTGTCGCTCAGGTCGGTGTCAGGGTAGTTCCGCAGGTAGTCGCCGTATTCCTGGATGGCGAGGTCGTAGTTGCCGCGGGCGTAGTCGGCGTAGGCCTGGGTGTAGAGCTCGCGAGGGGCGGGGGCTTGCGGGTTCGGGACGGCCGGAGAGGGAGGCCCCTGCGTGCCCGGCGGGGCCGCCGCACCCGGCTCGAGGGGCGAGGGCTCCGCGCCCGCGACGGGCGGAGCGGCCACCGGAGGAGCCGCCGCCGGCATCGCCTGCGCGCGCTCGCTGAGGTCGGCCACGCGGTCGGTGATGTCCTTGAGGGCGGCCGAGATCGCCTCCTCCTGGACCCGGCGGTCCTGCACGACGCGCCGCATGGTCGCGCTCTGGTCCGCCAGCGACTCGTTGAGGCGCTTGATCTCGCGCAGGGTGTCCTCGGACACGCGCTGGAGATCGGCCATCTGGCCCTGCAAGGCCGAGATCTGGATCTGCAGGCGCTCGATGTCCTTGTTGACGGCGAGCGCGGGCAGGGGCACCGCCACCGCGCACAGCACGATGATGAGTCGACGGAGCACGCGAGAACCTCCTGGAGATCTGATCTTATATCCCAGGGTCCGTCTATCGGCTCACCACGAAGTGCGCGCGCCGGTTCCGGGCGAAGGCCTGCTCGGTGGCCGTGGGGTCGAGGGGACGCTCCTTGCCGAACGAGACCGTGTGCATGCGGTCGCCCGCCACTCCCAGACTGACGAGGTAGTCGCGGGTGGCCCGCGCCCGCTTGTCCCCCAGGGCGAGGTTGTAATCCACCGTGCCGCGCTCGTCGCAATGGCCCTCGACCGTCACCCTGGCCTGGCGGTGGTTCTGGAGCCAGAGGGCGTGCTTCTCCAGGATGGCGCGCGCCTCGTCGCTGAGCGCGTCCTTGTCGTACTCGAAGTGGATGTCTTCGAGGGGGCCGTTCTCGCCGCTCGCGTCGTTGATGGAGAAGTCCTCGCCGGACGGGTTGTCGCGGCCGACGGACCGGATGTCGGGCCCGGTGTTGACGGGCTGTTCGGGCTCCGGACTGGCCGCCGGATACGAGGGCTTGTGCGCGGGATCGGTCAGGACGGCGGGTGGCCGCTTCTTCCCGCCGCAACCGGCGAGCAGGACGAGGGCGACGAGCAGGAGAGGGACGGTAGGGCGCTTCATGGCTCCTCGGATCGCGCGGCTCTGGCGCGCGGGCTCACGGCCCCCAGTCCGGCTGGACGTTGTTGCCGGAGCCGGCGGCGAGCGTGTCGATGGTGCGGCCCTCCCGGTCGGCGACGGTGATCTGCCAGGTGCCGCCCCGGCTGCGCTGGCACGAGAAGACCAGGTGGCGGCCGTTCGGTGCCCAGGAGGGATACTCGCAGCTCCCGCGGCCGGCGGTGACTTGGCGGATCTGCCGGGTGGCCAGGTCGATGACGGCGATGTCGAACCCGCCTGCTTCCAGGCGGGCGGTGTAGGCGATCTCGCTGTATTCCTTCGACGGATTCCAGGTCGGGGCGTCGTTCCAGTTGCCGACGGTGGTCAGGCGCCGGATGTTGAGCCCCTCGCTGTCCATCACGTAGATCTGCGGCGTGCCCGCGCGATCGGAGGTGAACGCGATCTCCTGGCCGGTGGGGCTCCAGGCGGGGGCAGTGTCGGTGGAGGGGTTGCTCGTGACGTTGTGGGCGCCGGTGCCGTCCGCGTTGGCGACCCAGACCTCCATGTTGCCCGTCTTGTTGCTCGCGTATGCGATGCGCTTGCCGTCGGGAGAGAACGACGGCGCGAAGGCCTGCTCGCCCTGCTTGGTGAGGCTCTCGCTGCGCCCCTCGTAGATGTGGGCGACGAAGACGGCGGGGCCGCCCTGGCGGTAGGAGACGTAGGCCAGGGCGCGCCCATCGGGGCTCCAGGCGGGGAGGATGTTGAGCGAGTTGTTGACGGTGATCCGCCGCGGGTTGAACCCGTCGTAGTCGACGATGTAGAGCTCCTTGGCCCGGCGCTCCTTGGTGGCGTCGCGGTCGGAGGTGAACGCGATCTTCGTGCGGGCCACGCCCTTGTATTGCGTGAGGGCGACGATGTCGTCCGAGGCCTGATGGGCGAAGGAGCGCGGGTTGTCCGCGCGCCCCGAGTAGCGCTTCGAAAGCATCACCTGCCGGCCGTCGACGGAGAAGACGCGGGCTTCCACCGCCAGCTCGCCCCCCGTGACCTGCGCGCGCATGACCACGAGGATGTTCGTCCCCACCGACCGCCAGTCCTCGAAGTTCGGGCTGTCCGGGTTGAGGGTGGGCAAGGCGCTGAAGAGGTTCTCCGGGACGAACTGGAACAGGCCCTCGAACTTCAGGTCGCTGCGCAGGACCTGGGTGATCGTCCGGCAGGCCTCGCGGCTGGCCTCGTCGCCCGCGCGGGGGATGCAGTCGGGCACCGCGAAGCGCTGGCCGCCGCCCCCGATGATGATCTGCGCGTTCCCGGGCGGCGCCTGCGCTCCTAGCGGCCGCGCCCACCATGCGGCGGCGAGGATGGCGAGAAGGGCGGCGAGAAGGCTACGGGGTCGGCTGGAAGAGCGCCTGGATCGTGATTCGGTTGGTGCCATAGGTCTTGGGGAAGGCAGCGAACGGGGCGGCGGAGAAGACGGCGCGTTGCGCGGCATTGTCGAGCAACTGTATCCCGCTCGACTGCAGGATCCGGACCGAACCGTCCTCGAGCGAGCCGTCGGACAGGATCGTGAAGGCGACCGTGATCTGCTGAGTGAAGTTCGACTTGATCTGCCGCGTCCAGTCGAGCCAGATCTTGCGCTGGACGCCCGCGAGGTACCAGTCCCCGAACGGATCCGTCCCCGAGGGCACGCCGGGTCCGACCGGACCGACCAGCCCAACCCCGGGCGTCGCGCTGCTCGTGCCCGTTCCACCCGCGGCTCCCGTGGAGGCCGTGCTCCGCTCCGGAGCCGGCGGTCCGGCCGCCCGCGGCGGGGGAGCCGACTTCTCCGGCTTCGGCTTCACCTTCTTCGCGTCCGGCGGAGGCAGGCCTTTCTTCGGCTCCTCCTTCGGGGGCTTGATCACCTTCGGTGGCGGCTCCGGCGCAGGCGGAGGCGCCGGCTCCTGGACCGGTGCAGTCACCGGGGGAGCGGCCGCGGGTGCCGGCTCCGGCTCCGCGGGACCGCCACCTCCGCGAGGCAGTGGCACGATGATGCCCGGGACCACCGTGATCGCCGGCTCGTGCGGCCCGAGCCAGGCCGCCGCGAACGCGGACCCGACGATCAGGAGGTGAATGACACCCGAGAGGACGATGCCGGTGGAGAAGCCCCGGTCGAGGGCCTCGCGCTGCTCGATCACGCGATCGACGGCCTCGTTCAATGACCCCCCACCCCATCCCTCCCCACGCAGGGGGAGGGACATGTGCGGTCAACCACTGTCCTCCGCACTACCGGCGCCGCCGGTCGGCAGGCAGCTCGTACGCGAAGCCGATCTGCTCGACCCCCGCGTGGCGCATGATGTCGACGACCTCGATCACCTTGCCGTAGACCAGGCCCTCGTCCGCGCGGAGGTACACCACCTTGGTGGCCATCGACTGAACGTGCCCGCGGAGCTGCTCCTCCAGGAGGGGCAGGGCCACGGGGCGGTCGCCGATGTAGACGGTCCCCCGGGCGTTGATGGAGACGGTGAGGCGGTCCTCGGGCGTGACGTCCTGCTGGTTCGCCACCGGCAGCGTGACGTCGATGCCCCGGCTCATCATCGGCGCGGTCACCATGAACACGAGGAGCAGCACCAGCACCACGTCCACCAGCGGGGTGACGTTGATGTCCCCCATCACGGTGCCCGCGTGGCGGGACCGCATCGTGCGGTAGGTGGTGGCCGCCTGCGAGGCGCCGCCGCTTCCGTTGCCGCCCGTCGCCTGCATTAAGTGAAGTTACGCTCGACGATGTTGAGGAATTCCAGCGCGAAGTCGTCCATCATCGACGAGAGGACCTTGATCCGGCTGTTGTAGAGGTTGAAGAAGAACGCGGCGGGGATGGCGGCGGCCAGGCCCATGGCGGTGGTGATGAGCGCCTCCGAGATGCCGGGAGCCACCACGGCCAGGTTGGCCGAGCCCATGCGCCCGATCTGCTCGAACGCGTTCATGATCCCCCAGACCGTCCCGAACAGCCCGATGAACGGAGTCACGCTGGCCGTGCTGGCCAGGAACGTGACGCGCCGCTCGAGCCGCGTGACCTCGGCCGTGGCCGCGCGCACGAGCGCACGCGAGAGCGACTCGAGGCTCCTGACCGTAGGACGCGCGGGAGTGCCTGCGGGTTGCGCCGGCGCCTGGGTGCCGGTCGCGCGGACCTGCTGGTTGACCTCCTGGTAGCCGGCCTGGAACACGCCGACGAGCGGGCTCACCTGGAGCTGGATGCAGACCGAGTTCACCTCGGAGAACTTCGTGCTCTTCCGGAAGACCTCGAGGAAGGTCCTGGACTGGCTCAAGGCACGGGTCAGCGCGATCCCCTTGTAGAGGATGATGGCCCAGGAGATGAGGGAGAAAGCGGCCAGCAGGAGGAGGACGCCCCGCGCCACGGTGCTGGTATGGCTGAGGAGCCCCTGGATACCGCCCGAGAACGCCGCCGATTGAGCCAGGATGAAGGGAGCGACTGGTCCCAAAGAACCTCTTTAAGTAGCGCTGCCCGGTCAGGGTGGCACAAGCCCTTGGGG
>JBGPBV010000098.1:0-25708 GCA_041481445.1 Vicinamibacteria bacterium | reverse complement strand
CGGATCCGGATCCCCGTCTGGCGGCTCTGGGCCGCGTAGTAGAACCCGCTGCCGTCGGGCTTGAGGGACACCCCGCGATAGAGGCCGCGCGGGAGCACGTCCGGCCGGTCCGCGCGCCTGCCGACGTCGCGGACGTGCAGCTCGGTCTCGTCCTCGCCTCCGTGGCGGAGGCCGTAGACGAGCACGCGCCCGTCCGCGGAAATGTCGTCCACGCTCACGTCCACCGTGTGGTCGGGGCTGAGGGGATGCGGGTCGAGGAGGACCTCGTCCGCCCCCTCCCTGCCCTCGCGGACGTAGAGGATCGAGAGGTCGTCGGCCGCGCGGCGCCTGGAGACGAAGTAGCGCCGGCCGCGCCGCGGGGGCGGGCCCTGCACGTCGTAGCGGCTGAGCGCGGTCAGCCGGGCGCGGATCTTCGCGAGATCCTTGCTGCCGTCGAGCACGGCGTGCGTGTAGGAGTTCTGCGCGTCGATCCACGCGCGCGTATCCGGGCTCTGGCCGTCCTCCAGCCACCGGTAGGGGTCCGCGATCTCCGTCCCCTGGACGGTCTCGCGGAAGTCCTGGCGGCGCGTGGGGGGCGGGCTCGGCAGCGCCGCCTGGCTCCCTGCCCCGTCCGCCCACATCCCGAGCAGCCCGGCCAGCGCCAGACATGCCCTCGTCGTTCGCGCGGATACGCTCATGGCTCCCCCGCAATCAATGGCGACCCTCGCGCATTATGGACGGGCCCGACCGAAGGTTCCCAGCCGAGCCACAATGCACTGCATTGCATTACAATGGGGTCGGGAGGATCATCCTCGTGCGCGATCAATTGACGGTCCGGCTTCCGGCGGACCTGAGCATGGCGCTCCGGGCCGCCTCGCGCCGGCTGCAGAGGAGGAGCTCCGAGATCGTGCGACTCGCTCTTCGCGAGTACCTCGGCACCGCCGCGAACTCCCGGACACGGCCCGCCGATCGGGTGCGCAGCCTGATCGGCTCGCTGGACTCGGGCGTCCCGGACCTCGCGGAGAAGCACCGCGCCTACATCATCGAGTCGCTTCGCCGTGGCCGGTGAGCTGCTGCTCGACACGGGAGGACTCGTATCGTTGCTCGATCGCAGCCAGCGGCACCATGAGGCCCACGCGCGGTTCTTCTCCGACTGGGAACGGCCGGTCGTGAGCACGGAAGCGGTGCTCACCGAAGCCACCCACCTCCTCGGCCGCCTCGTTCGTGGCCGGCAGGCGTGCCTCGATTTCTTCCTGTCCGGCGGCGCGATACTGGTGCCGGCCACCAAGACGTCCCTCCGGCGTACACGCGAGCTGGTGACGAAATACGCCGACCTTCCCATGGATTACGCCGATGCCACGCTCGTCGTCCTCGCCGAGGAGCTGGACACGAACGTGGTCCTGACCACCGATCGGCGTGACTTCGGCCTGTATCGGATCAAGGGCCGGCGCCGCTTCGAGATCGTGCCGGCCTGACGAAGATGGCGACCCCTCCCATCCATCCCCCCGCCGTCCCCTCGCCCGCGAAGATCGCGGCCGCCCTCGCCAAGCGCGTGTTCGGCCAGGCGGAGGCCGTGCGCGAGGTCTCGGTGGCCCTGGCCAAGAAGCTGGCCAACCTGCGGGTCGGGAACATCCTGCTCGTCGGCTCCTCCGGCTCGGGCAAGACCACGCTCATGCGCGCGGTCGAGGAGATGCTGGCCGCGGACCCCGCCCTGGCCCTGCGCTCCACCGTCATCCGCATCCACGCCAACGTGCTCGGCGAGGAGGCGCAGCAGGCGGGGGCGGGCGAAGGCGTCCTGCGGCGCCTGCTCGACCGCGCGCGCGAGCAGCTCGGGGTGGACGCGCCCGTCGATCGCATCGTGGCCCAGGCCAGCCACGGGCTCGTCTTCATCGACGAGGTGGACAAGCTCCGCAGCCGGGTGGGCGAGGAGGTCCAGGTCTCGGGCATCCGCGCCCAGGAGGCCCTGCTCACCCTCATCGAGAACGAGGCGGTGCCGCTCCGGCTGCCCGACTGGGCGGGCGGGGCCACGGTCGCCGTGGACTCGTCGCGCCTGCTGTTCGTGTGCGCGGGCGCCTTCGAGGGGCTCTACGAGACGGTGTTCCGGCGCGTCATCCAGGGCGCGGGCGAGCAGTCCCTGAAGAAGACGACGGTGACGGAGAGCGGCCGCATCCTGGAGGAGGTCCGCTTCTCCCTGCGCGATTGGCTGCGCTCGGAGGACCTCTTCGAGTACGGGATCACCCCGCAGTTCCTGTCGCGCTTCGACGCCGTGGTCGTGCTCGACCCCCTGGGCGAGGCCGAGCTCTTCAAGATCTTCGCGGAGAGCGCGGACTCCGCCCTCCGCCAGTCGCACGCCTACTTCGCGAGCCAGGGCATCCGACTGGAGATGAGCGAGCAGGCGGCGCGCCGGGTCGCGGCGGAGGCGGCCCGGCAGCCGCGCCTGGGAGCGCGCGCGCTGAAGGAAGTCTTCCGGCGCGTGATCCGCTCCTACGAGTTCGATCCCCCGAACGCCCCCGGCCTCGCCGACGGGCGGCTCCGCATCGAAGTCGCCGACGTGGAGCGCGCCCTGTCCGGCGGCCGCACCGACGCCGCGACGTCGACCGGCGGCTGGGGAACCCCCTAGCCGACCGGCCGACCGCCGAAGGGACGCCTACTTGGGCTGGGGGACGATGCGCAGGTAGGGCCGCGGCGACTTCCACCCGCCCGGGTACTTCTGCTTGGCCTCGTCGTCCGACACCGAGCCGGCGATGATCACGTCCTCCCCCGGCTTCCAGTTCACGGGCGTGGCCACCTTGTGCTTGGCCGTGAGCTGGATGGAGTCGATGACCCGCAGGACCTCGTCGAAGTTCCGTCCCGTCGTCATCGGGTAGGTCAGGGTCAGCTTGACCTTCTTGTCGGGCCCGATCACGAATACGGAGCGGATGGTCGCGTTGTCGGCCGCCGTGCGCTTCCCGCCCGTGGCGTTGGGGTGGATCATGTCGTACATCTTGGCGACATGGAGGTCGCTGTCCCCGATGATCGGGTAGTTCGGGGCCGCGCCCTGGGTCTCCTCGATGTCCTTGGCCCAGCGCTTGTGGTCGTCGACGGGGTCGATGCTCAGGCCGATGACCTTCGTGTTCCGCTTCTTGAACTCCGGCTCCAGCTTGGCCATGTAGCCGAGCTCGGTCGTACACACGGGAGTGAAGTCCTTGGGATGCGAGAACAGGATGGCGTAGCTGTCGCCGATCCATTGGTGGAAGTCGATCGGGCCCTGGGTGGTCTCGGCCTTGAAGTTCGGAACCTCGTCGCCTATGCGCAGTGACATGCGTCCTCCTCAGTGTGTCCGAACCCCGATTCTAACCCTGCCGCGGCCGGGGCCGTGACCGGCCGCGCGACCGCCGGGCCGCCGGGCGCCGGGCAGGCGCCGTCAACCCGTTCCAGCGCTCCGCCAGGTCCAGGTGGATGTCGAACAGGTCGAGGATCCGCCTGACCGTGTGGTTGACGACGTCGTCGATGCCCTTGGGATGGTCGTAGAAGGCGGGCAGGGGCGGAGCGATCACGACGCCCATGCGCGCCAGCTTCAGCATGCTCTCGAGGTGGATCTCGTGCAGGGGCGACTCGCGCACCGCCAGCACCAGGCGGCGGCGCTCCTTGAGGACGACGTCGGCCGCGCGGTGGACGAGGTCCTTGCCCTGGCCCTGGGCGATCGCCCCCAGCGTCCTCGCGCTGCACGGAAGGATGACCATGCCCATGGTCAGGAACGAGCCGCTGGAGATCGCCGCGCCCTGGTCGCCCTCGGCGTAGGCCCGCGTGGCCAGCCGCCGCACCTGGTCCAGCGTGAACGCCGTCTCGTGGAGGAGCGTGCGCGCCCCCCAGCGCGAGACCACGAGGTGGGTCTCGACGTCCGTGCCCTGCAGCAGCTGCAGCAGGCGGATCCCGAAGATGGTTCCTGTCGCCCCCGTGATCCCGACCACCAGACGGCGGGGTACGTTCAGGACAGCCAGCCGCGCAGGCCGGGACCCGCCGCGTGCTCGATCAGCAGGTAGACCCCGAAGCCCAGGCTGACCGCCCCCGCCGCCACCTGCACCGCTCGATGCAAGGTGGCGTAGCGGGCCTCGACGTAGGCGAGGGGGACGCTCATGAGCGCGCTGAGCAGGAGCATCCCCGCGATCGATCCCACGCCGAAGACCACGAGGTAGAGGAGGCCGACGCCCAGCGTCGGCGCCGCGCTCAGGGCGAGCAGGGCGAGGCCCGCGCTGCCGGCCAGGCCGTGGACGGTGCCCACCAGGAACGGTCGCAGCCCGCCCTGCAGCGGGTGCGGGTGCGCGTGGGCGACGCCTGGGTGCAGGGCGGGGGCGGGAACCCGGGCCTCCTCCGAGCGGTGCGCGTGGAAGTGGACGTGCGTGGTCCCGTCGTGCTGATGGGGATGAGCGTGGAGGCGCCAGCGCAGGGCGCGGCGGAGGGCCACGGCGCCGAGGGCCACCAGCATCACGGCCACCGCGGACTCGAGCACGTCGCTCACCGCCTCGGGCACGCTCACGCGGAGGGCGAGGATGACGCCGCCGACCAGGCCCAGCGACAGCGCATGGCCGAGGCCCCAGAAGGCTCCGACCAGCGACGTCCGGCGGAAGCCGGCCTTCTGGCTGGCCATCGTCGTCACCGCCACCACGTGATCGGGATCCAGCGCGTGCCGGAGGCCCAGCACGAAGCCGACGCCGACGATGGTGACGAGCATCCCTCCCAAGGTTCCCCCTCCTCCCGCTGGCCGACGATAGCACGCGGAGACAAGTCATGGCGGGCACTTCGTGTCGGCCGCGATGTAGCCCAGCGCCTTCAGGTTCTCGCACTGGTCGTGGCTCAGGGTCGGGACCTCCGCCGTGCCCGCGGCCGACGCGCGGGCCACGGAAGCGATCCAGTGATGGAGGGATTGCCGCGACCAGGCCGCCCGCAGCGGATCGGAGCCGACCAGGTTCCGCGTCTCGGCCGGGTCGCGCTCGAGGTCGTAGAGCTCCTCCCCGCCCGTGCGGGTGTCGTAGATGAACTTGTACCCGCCCTCGCGCCGCGCGTAGCGGGGCCGGTCCCAGACCGTCCGCGAGAGGACCGCGCTCTCCCCTTCGGCGCCCGTCGTCACCGGGAGCAGGCTGCGGCCCTGGAACTGGCGAAGGGAGCCGCCGCGGCCGAGCACGCCGAAGAGGTCGGCGACGGTGGGCGCGACGTCGAGGAGGTCGGCCAGGCCGCGGATGCGCGTCCCCGGCGCCGGCCCCTTCCCCGCCGGGAAGCGCACGATCAGCGGGACGTGGACGCTCTCGTCGTAGAGCTGCACGTTGTGGCCGATCCAGCCGTGCTCGAAGAGGGCCTCCCCGTGGTCGGCGGTGACGATCACGACCGTCTTCTCGAGCAGCCCCGCCTTCTCGAGGGCGGCCCGGATCTCACCCACGACCTCGTCCGCGAAGGCGAGGTTGCCGTCGTAGAGGCGCACGAGGTGGTCGCGCTCCGCCGGCGCCAGCGGCCGCCGTCCCTGGTTGACCTCGATGATCCAGGTGCCGGGGCCGCAGGCCCCGCGCCGGTCGCGCGGGATGGGCCCGTCCGGCCCGAAGCGCGTGTCGAACGGAGGCGGCGGGTCGTACGGGCAGTGCGGCTCGCGGAAGTGGACGTAGGCGAAGAAGCGGCGCGCGGTCTGCCCGGCGATCCAGCCGGGCACGGTGCGCGCGATGCCGTCCGCGGTGCTCGTGGCCTGCTCGCGCCAGACCTCGTGGAACTCGCCGAAGCCGCGGTCGAAGCCGTTGAAGGCCCCCGCGATCGTGTTGGAGACGAACCCGGCGGTGTGGATCCCCTGCGCCCCCAGGAGCTCGGCCAGGGTCAGGCGGTCGGCGGGCAAGCGCGCCGAGAACGAGACCTCGGCGTGGTGGCGGTCCGGATACTGCGAGGTCCAGACCGACGCCATCGCGCCCAGGGTGTAGACGGCCGGGGTGTACGCGCGCTCGAACACCACGCCTTCCCGCGCCAGGCGGTCGATGTGGGGCGTGGTCGCGCGCGCGTAGCCGTAGGCGCCGAAGTGGTCGGCGCGGCCGGCGTCGAGCACGACGAGCACCACGCTCGGGGCGCCCAGGGACGTCCGCAGGGCCTCCGCCCGGCCGCGCTCGTCTTCGGACGGCGCCGGACGCACGCGGTCCTCCGCGCGAGTGCCGGGCTGCCCCGTCACGCGCGGCGCGCGCCAGAGGCCCCACGCGAACCGGTCCCCGGCCGCGCCGGCCGGGCCCACGTGCAGCCCGATCCGCACCACGTCCCCCGCGCGCCCTTCGAGCGGGACGCGGACCTCGTCCGGCGGCGGCGATCGCGGGCCGAGGACCTTCGACCACAGCTCCTTCTCCTCGCCCGGCCGCTCTTCCTCCGTCACGCGGAACGAGGCGGAGGCGCCCGCCGCTCTCGCCCCCGGATGCAGCTCGGGCGTGAAGCGCAGCTCGGCCGAGGCGGGCAGGCGCACCGCGTACCGCACCACGCTGGGTCCGACCTCGACCACGGTGGGCACGCCGCCCGCCTTCACGAGGGCGAAGGGCCGGGGGGCGTCGCGCGCGAGCAGGTCCTGCAGAGAGGCATCGCCCGCCTCGCCGACGGCGAGCCCGTAGAAGGCGGCCGCGAGCTGCCGCCGATCGGGGTTGCGCGGATCGTCCGCGGGAGAGGCGGTGGCCGCGAACACGAAGCGCAGCCGGTTGTCGCCCGCGCGCTGCGCCTCCGCCGGCAGCGGGAACCCGTAGCGGTAGCGCGTGTCGTTCAGGGTGAGCCGGGCCACCGGCGTGCCGTTGAGGCGCACCTCGGCCGTCTGGCCCTTCACCCCGCGGTAGGGCGCGAGGTCGACCACCGCCGCGCGCGGCCGCGGGGCGGGAAACACGAGGGCCACCTCCGCCTCGCCCTTCGACCAGACGAACGGATCGCCCTCCGCGGGCGCCGCCTCGCGGTAGAAGCCGTCCGCCTGGGTGGGCTCGGCGGCAGGGGTGCCGAAGACGATCACCGTGCGCGAGGACCAGCGCTCGGCGTAGGGCAGGCGCTCGGCGAGGTCGTAGGCGATCTCGCGGGGCGCGCGCGGGCAGCCGAGGAGGGCCCCCCCCGAGAGCGCGGCGGCGGCGACGGCCAGCCGCGCCGCCCGCCCGCGGCCGCACGCGCGCTCCACGCCCGGCGCCGTCGTCGCTATTTGACCTTCGTCCCGACGGGGACGTCCGCGTCGAACGTGCAGAGCACGGCCTTGCCGTCGATGGAGGCGGCCAGCACCATCCCGTTCGACTCCACGCCCATCAGCTTCGCGGGCTTGAGGTTGGACACGAGCACGACCGTCTTGCCGACCAGCGACTCCGGCACGTAGGCGTCGGCGATGCCGGACACGATCTGCCTCTTCTCGTCCCCGAGGTCCACCTGGAGCTTGAGGAGCTTGCGCGATCCCGCGATCTTCTCCGCGGCCAGGACCCTGGCCGCGCGAAGCTCCATCTTCGCGAAATCCGCGATGTCGATCTGTCCTCCGGCCTCTGTCGCGGCCGGGGTGGCCTCGACGGACGGAGGGGCGGCAGGGGGCGACGGGGGATTGGCGGGCTCGGACACGGTCTTCTCCTTGGTCTGGGTGTCTATGCGCGGGAACAGGGGCTGCACTTCGCCCAGCGCGTGCCCCGGCTGGAGCGCGCCCCAGCGCAGCGCGTCCGTGGCCGGATCGGCGTCGGGCAGGCCGAGCATCACGAAGATGCGGCGCGAGGCGCGCGGGATGACCGGCCAGGCCAGCACGGCCAGGAGGCGGATCGCCTCCAGCAGCCGGTACAGGAACGCGTGCAGCTCGCCGCGGCGCGAGGGGTCCTTGGCCGTCTCCCAGGGCGCCTCGGCCACGATGCGCTGGTTGAGCTGGCCGATCCAGCCCCAGATGATCCCGAGGGCGCCCGCGTAGTCGAGGGCCTCGTAGCGCTCGAACACGGAGTCGAGCAGGGCGGCCCCGCTCTTCTCGTAGTCGAGCTTGTCGGACTCGAAGCGGACCTCCAGCCCCTTGTCCACGCCGTCGAGCGACATCGGCCGCGCGGGGATCCGGCCCTCCCCGTAGCGGGCGGCCATCGTGACCGCGCGCGAGACGAGGTTGCCGAGGTCGTTGGCGAGGTCGCTGTTGTAGCGCTTGACCATCGCGGCGTCCGTGTAGTCCCAGTCCTGGCCGAAGGAGCCCTCGCGCAGGAAGAAGTAGCGGAAGGCGTCCACTCCGTGCTGGGCGATGAGCGCGTCGGGGTCGATCGTGTTGCCGGTGGTCTTGCTGAGCTTCTTGCCGTCGCGGGTGAGCCAGCCGTGCGCGAACACCCGCGTGGGCACGGGCACCCCCGCCGCGTGGAGCATGGCCGGCCAGTACACGCAATGGAAGCGGATGATCTCCTTGCCCACGAAGTGCAGGCGCTCGTCCGCCTGCTCCCAGAACTTCACGTACTCGGGGGCATGGTCGGCGAAGCCGAGGGCGGTGATGTAGTTGGCCAGCGCGTCCATCCACACGTAGAAGACGTGGCCGGGCTCCTCCGGCACCGGGATCCCCCACTTCACGCGCGCGCGGCTGACGCTGACGTCCTTCAGGCCCTGGCGGATCACCGCCAGCACCTCGTTGCGCCGCCCCGCGGGCTGGATGTCCAGGCGGCCGGAGCGGATCTGCTCCTCCAGCCAGGGAGCGTAGGCGGAGAGGCGGAAGAAGAAGTTCTCCTCCTCCGTCCACTCGCAGGGCCGCTCGTGGATGGCACAGAGGTGGCCGGGCTCCTTGAGCTCGTCCTCGTCCTTGAAGGCCTCGCAGCGCGGGCAGTAGAAGCCGGAGTAGGTCGAGCGGTAGACCGCGGGCCCCTGCGGCGTCTGCGCCTCCTTGAGCCGGCTCCAGAGGGCGAGGACGCCCCGCTTGTGGACGAGGTCGGTGGTGCGGATGAAGCGGTCGTAGGTGATGTCGAGCTTGTCCCAGAGCTGGCGGAAGCGCGCCGCGATCATGTCGCAGTAGGCCTGGGTGTCCATCCCCCTCTCGCGGGCCGTGCGCTCGATGTTCTGGCCGTGCTCGTCGGTGCCGGTGAGGAAGAAGACCTCGTGCCCGCGCAGCCGCCGCGCCCGGGCCAGCGCGTCCGCGGCCACCGTCGTGTAGGCGTGGCCGGGATGGGGCACGTCGTTCACGTAGTAGATGGGCGTGGTCTGGAAGCAGACCTTCTTCGCGGCCGCCACCGGCGTCTCCTCCGCGCTCACGTCGCCTTCGCCTTCTGGGCGTGGTACGCCGCGAGGGTGATCCCCCAGACCTCCTTGACCGGCCGGCCGGCGGCACGGGCGCGGGCCAGGCAATCGTCGAACTCGGGAGCCACGTTGTAGACGCGCCCCTCCCGCCGCGCCACCTTCACCGCGACCGGCCCGAACTCCGTCTCCACGCTGACCGTCTCCCGCTCCAGGACCGTCCGATCCCATTCCAGCCAGCGCACGCCCAGGGTCGTGGTCTCCGCGAACAGCAGCTCCTCGATGGTCGTCCGCCTCTCGGGAGGCGCCACCACGGTCAGCAGGACTCCCGGGCGTCCCTTCTTCATCTGTACGGGCGTGTAGAACGCGTCGAGGGCGCCGGCGGCGAGCAGGCGGTCCAGCAGGGGGCCGAAGAGCTGGGGCGACATGTCGTCGAGCTCGGACTCGAGCACCAGGACCCGGCCCGCGGGTGCCTCCGCCAGCGCGACCTCGTCTCCGACGATGAGGCGCAGCACGTTGGGGCGGCCGGGGGTGTCACGCTCGCCCGCGCCGTGGCCGACGCCCTCCGGCCGCAGGGGCGGCAGCGGACCGTACCCGCTGGCATGCGCGGTCACGAGGAGGGCGCCGGTGGGCGTGAGCAGCTCGCCCTTGCCGTCGCCGTAGACGGGCACACCCGAGACGAGGCGCAGGGTGGCCGGGGGGGGGACCGGGTACTCGCCGTGCGCGATCTTCACGGTGCCCGACCCCACGTTCAGCGGCGAGGCGAGGAAGCGATCCACGTCGAGCCATCCCAGGCCGATGATGGCGCCCACCACGTCGACGATCGAGTCCACCGCCCCGACCTCGTGGAAGGCGACGTCCTCGACCTCGATGCCGTGAACGGCCGCCTCCGCCTCCCCCAGCCGGCGGAAGAGCGCGGACGCGCGCTCCTTGACGGTGGCGTCGAGGGTGCTCGCGTCGATCATGCGGAGGATCTCGCTCAGGGGCCGATGCGGATGGTCGTGCCCGTGGCCCTCTTCGTGACCGTGATCGTGGTCATGGCCGTCCGCCTCGACCACCACCTCGACCTTGGTGGCCCTCATCCCCGCCCGGTCCACGGACCGCGCTTCCAGCCGGTACCCCTCGAGCGGCAGCTTGGCCAGCTCCGCGCGCAGCCGATCCAGGGGCAGGCCGAGATCGACGAGCGCGCCCAGGACCATGTCGCCCGAGGCGCCGGAGGCGCAATCGAAGTAGGCGACGCGGCTCACAGGAGCCCTCGCTCCTTGAGGCTGACGAAGCGTCCGGCCCCGAGCACGAGGTGGTCGAGGACCTCGATGCCCATGAGCGTGCCCGCGGAGGCGAGCCGGCGCGTGAGCGCGATGTCCTCCGCGGAGGGCTCGGGGTCCCCGGAAGGGTGGTTGTGGAAGAGGACGAGCGCGGCCGCGCGCGCGACCACCGCTTCCTGGAACACCTCGCGCGGATGCACGAGGGAGGAGGTGAGGCAGCCGACGGAGATGACGGCCTCGCGCTTGAGGCGGTGGCGCACGTCCAGGGCGAGGATCCCGAAGGTCTCGACGGGCCGGGCGCCGTAGCGCGGCAAGAGGTAGCGCGCGGACTCGGCGGGCGTGCGCAGGGGCGGCAGGGCGCCACGCCCCTCGGAGGCCAGCCGCGCCCCCAGCTCGAGGGTGGCGGCCACCCGTGCCGCCTTCGCCCCCCCGAGCCCGCGCTCCGACTGGAGCTCCCCCGCCGAGCGTCCGGCCAGGCCGCGCAGGCCGGCGTCCAGGAGGGAGGTCGCCACGTCGAGCGCGGACGCCCCCCGCGTGCCGGTGCCCAGCACCACGGCCAGGAGCTCGCGATTCGAGAGCGCGCCCGCTCCGTGACGCAGGAGCCGCTCCCGCGGGCGGTCCTCGGCGGGAAGGTCGAGCAGCCGCCGCCGGCCCCACCCCGGCTCCGCCTCACGGGCGCGGGACGCCGAGCTCATGCCGCCTCCACCATCGCGGGGACCAGGGACGCGGCCGCCCCGCGCAGCGAGACGTCGGCGATCGGGGTCAGCGGGGTGGGCTCCGGATTGACCTCGATGACGAAGGCGCCGGCGGCGCGCGCGACCTGGGGCAGGGCCGCCGCCGGATACACGAGCGCCGACGTCCCCACCACCAGGACGACGTCGGCCTGCCGGGCCGCCTCGAAGGCCAGCGCCACCGCCGCTTCCGGGAGCACCTCGCCGAACCAGACGACGTCCGGCCGCAGGAGCGCTCCGCAGGCGCATCGCGGCGGGAGGCTCGGCAGCGGCACGCGCCGGTCCTCCTCGGCGCGACCGCAGGCGGTGCAGCGCAGCCGCCAGACGCTGCCGTGCAGCTCGACCAGGCGGGTGCTCCCGGCCGCGGTGTGGAGGCCGTCGACGTTCTGGGTGGCGAGGAGGAACTCGGGAGTCCGCGCCTCCAGCCGGGCCAGCGCGCGGTGGGCGGCATTGGGCCGGAGGGGAGCGATCAGCTCGCGGCGCCACCCGTACCACTCCCACACGAGGGCAGGATCGCGCGCGAAGGCTTCCGGTGTGGCCAGGTCCTCCGGCCGGTGGCTCCGCCAGAGGCCGCCCGGGCCCCGGAAGGTGGGCACGCCGCTCTCCGCGGAGACTCCCGCCCCGGTCAGGACGAGCAGGCGGCGCGCCCGGCGCAGGCGAAGCGCCGCCGTCTCCGCGCGCTCGTCTGCGTACGTTCCCGAGGCGTCCATCGTTCGTTCGCTCAAAAGCTCGATCTTAATACGTGCCGTCGGCCGACCGCCAACGGCGCGCGGCGGCCGGTCCGGCCGCAGTGGGGGATAATGCCTCTTCGATGGTCGCCAGCGGGTCCCCTCCGCGACGCACATCCTTGCACCCCGCGCTGGCGGTCGCCGCCGTCATGGTGGGCGTGGCCGCCATGTGGCAGGGCGGAGCCCTGATGGCGCGCTTCGGCCTCCGCCCCGCGCTGGTCACGGCGGAGGCGCTCCTCGCCGCACCCGGCCTCGTCATGCTCGCCCTCGCCCAGGTGCCCCTGGCCCAGGGGCTGGCGCTCGTCCCGGTCTCGCGCAGGGTGGTCCTTCTCGCCGTCGTCGCCGGGGCGACCCTCTGGGCGGCGAGCCTCGGCCTCATGAACGTCCAGTTCGTGGTCTGGCGCCCCCCGGACGAGTTCCTCGACGGCTTCCGGGCCCTGCATCTGGCCCTGCGGCCCCGCAGCGTCGAGGAGGGCCTGCTCTCCGTGACCACCATCGCCCTGATGCCGGCCCTGTGCGAGGAGACGCTGTTCCGCGGGATCGTCCTCCCCTCGCTGGCGCGCGCGGGAGCGGCGGCCGGACTGCTCGGCTCCGCCGCCCTGTTCGCGCTCATCCACGTGGACTGGGCCGGGGCCTCGTTCACCTTCTACCGGCTTCCCTTCGCGTTCGCGGTCGGGCTGGGGCTGGGGGCGCTGCGGCTGGCCACGGCGTCGCTCGCGCCCTCGATCCTGGCCCATGCCACGCTCAACACGATCACCTTCGGGACGGTGTTCCTGACCGGCGCCGCCTCGGAGGCCGTGGACGAGCCGCAGGCCCTGTCCGGCCTGCTGTTCCTCGTCGCGGGCGTGGCCGCGTGCGCTCTCGTGTTCCGCGCCGTGCGTCGTTGACGCCCCCGGCGCCCACGCCTAGACTCGCTCCATGCGGATCACGTCACGCGCCTCCATCGGGATCGCCGCCTGTCTCCTCGCCGCGCCGATGTTCCGTCCCGTGCATGCGGGCGACACGTGGCGCGTCGCGTCGGTGCGCCCTCCGGATCCCGAGTCGCCGCGGATCCGCGTCCTCGAGAAGGAGCTGATCGTCCAGTTCCGCGCCGACGCCGACGACCGGGACGTGGCGCGCCTGGCCCGGCAGGCGGGGGCGGAGCGCGTGCGGCGCAGCGCCTTCGGCAACCGCTACCTGGTGAGCCTCGACGCCGGCTTCTCTCCTTCCGAAGCCATGCGGCGCCTCTCCGGCCAGCCCGAGGTCGAGTACGCCGAGCCCAACGGGGCCGTGCACGCCTTCTTCCACCCCAACGACCTCGGCTTCTCGCGGCAGTGGAACTTCACGATGCTGGACGCGGAGCGGACCTGGGACATCCAGAAGGGCGACCCTTCGGTCGTGGTGGCCGTCCTCGACACCGGCGTCGCCTACGAGGACTTCGGCCCCTATCGCAAGGCGCCCGACTTCGGCGGCACCGTCTTCGTGGCCGGACACGACTTCATCAACGAAGACGACCACGCCAACGACGACAACTTCCACGGCACCCACGTGGCCTCCACCATCGCGGAGGCCACCGACAACGTGGAAGGGGTGGCCGGGCTGGCCTTCCGCTGCGCGATCATGCCGGTGAAGGTCCTCGACGCCGCGGGCGACGGCAGCTTCTTCGACATCGCGGAAGGGATCGACTTCGCGGCCCGCAACGCGAACGTCAAGGTCATCAACATGAGCCTGGGCGGGGACGGCACGTCGCAGACGGTCCGCCAGGCCGTGGACCGCGCGGTGGCGGCCGGGATCACCGTCGTGGCCGCCGCCGGCAACGACAGCCGGGGCACCATCAGCTTTCCGGCCGCCCTGCCCAACGTGATCGCGGTGGGCGCCATCGACGGCCGCAAGCTCAAGGCGCCCTACTCGAACTTCGGGCCCGAGCTGGACCTCGTGGCTCCCGGGGGCGACCTCCGCCGCGACGACACCGGCCCGAACGGCTTGCCCGACGGCCGCCCGGACGGGATCCTGCAGCAGACCTTCGATCCCGATCTCGCCGAGCGCGGGATCTACGACAGCTTCGCCTACTTCTTCGTCACCGGCACCAGCCAGGCCACTCCGCACGTCGCGGCGGTGGCCGCGCTCCTCTACCAGCAGGGAATCCGCGATCCCGTCGCCATCAAGGCGGCGATGGAGCAGACGGCGGAGGACCTGGGCGCCGCCGGGCGCGACGACACGTTCGGCAACGGCCTGGTGCGTCCGGCCCTGGCCCTGAAGGGCCTCGGGCTCAACCTGCCCTAGTCGCCCTCGACCCGGATGAGCCCGACGGGGGCGAAGCCGGTGAGCCCGCAGTTGAGCGGGTCTCCGAAGGGCACGTGGGCGGCGAAAGGAACCCAGGCGCGGCTGCCGTCCAGGAAGACGACCTGGGCACTCGGCACGCCCTCGCCCCTCTCGGTGCCGACCACGGCGTAGTCGTAGAGCGAGAGCCGGCGCATGGTGGCGATGCCTCCGGACACGACGGGGGTCACCTCCCCCACGCGAAGGAGCCCCACGCCCTCGAGCCTCAGGAGCACGGCCTGCCCGAGGCGCAGGCGGCCCAGATAGCCGCAGGACGAGATCGGGGCCGAGGTATCGACGGCGCCGATCGGGAAGCCGGTGAGCCGGAGGAGGGACCTCGAAGCCTGGGTCTCGGCGACGCTGGGGCGGAACGGCCGGAACGGTCGGACGGGCGACAACGACATCATGCGGACCTCGTGAAAGAAGTGCTCGGGGTGAGCCGGGCCAAGGATCGCCCCTGAACCGCTGCCGCCACGCGCGCCTGTGACAGTCTCCGCGCGTGTCACACGTGGGCACCCCTCCGGGTGGGGCCCGTCCGCACGCCGTCCACCCCGGCCGCTGCTATACTTCGGCGCCCTCCAACCTGTGCCGGGTGAGCATGAACGGAGCCCTGGGAGAAGGAGTCCTGCCGGGCCTGCTGCGTGAGCTCTACGTGGGCCGCAAGTCCGGCATGCTGACCCTCAGCCGCGGCCCCGACCGCCGGGGCTTCCGCTTCCGCAAGGGCCACATCGTCCACGCCGATACCAACGTCCGCGACGACCGGATGGGCGACGTGCTCGTCCGTCACGGCCGCCTCAGCGCGGCCGACCTCAAGCGCGCGGTCGGCTTCGCCCTGCGTGACGGCAAGAAGCTGGCGGCCGTCCTCATCGAGATGGGCCTGCTCGCCCCGGACCAGGTCGAGGACGCGCTCGCCCTCCACGTCCACGAGATCCTGGGCAAGGTGTTCTCGTGGAACGACGGCACCTACGAGTTCGTGCCGGAGGACGACTCCGAGCCGGTGGCGGTCGACACCGCGCTCAAGCACGCCACCAGCGAGCTGACCCTCAAGGTCTCGACCGGCGAGCTGATCCTGGACGCCGCCCGCTCCGTCACCGACCCCGACGTGGTGCGCTACTGCCTGGGCGACATCGACCGCGTCCTCGGCCTGGCCACGGATCCGCTCCTGCGATTCCAGCGTGTCACGCTGACGCCGGCCGACGGCTTCGTCCTCTCGCGGGTGGACGGGACCCTCAGCGCGCGCGAGGTCGTGGCCATGATCGACTTGCCGCGCGAGGAGACGCACCGCAGCCTGTTCGCGCTGCTCTCCACGGGGATGATCGAGTTCCTCCCGCTGCCGCCCAAGCCAAAGCCGGCGGGAGCGGCCGCGCGCGCGAAGCCGCAGTCGGTCGGCCTGGAGGCGATGCCGGTCAAGGAGCCCGCGCCCGCCCCCCTGCCCCCGCCGCCGTCGGCGGCGGAGGCGGCCGCCCAGGCCGCCGCCCACGCCGTGACCGCGCAGGACGATCCCCGGCGCATGGAGATCCTGGAGGCCTTCGCCGCCCTCAAGCACCGGACGCACTTCGACGTCCTGGGCCTGGAGCGCGCGTCCACGGACGCGCAGGTGAAGGAGGCGTACTTCCGTCTGGCCCGCCGGTTCCATCCCGACGTCCACCACGACCCGGCCCTGGCCGACCTGCGCGACAAGATCGAGGCCATCTTCGTCCGCCTCGGCGAGGCCTACGAGGTCCTGCGCAACCCCCGCATCCGCGCCAAGTACGAGAGCCAGATCGCGCCCGCGGCGGGGGCGGCGGCGAGCGCTCCCGCCCCCGCGGTGGCGGCGGCCCCGCCGGATCCGGAAGCGGAGGCCCGCGAAGCCGCCGTCGCCATCAAGCGCGCGTCGAAGCTGCTCACGAGCGAGATGTACTGGGACGCCATCCAGGTCCTGGAGCCGGCCGTCCTGCGCGCCAGGGGCAAACCCCGCGAGGAGGGTCGCGTCCTGCTCGCGCGGGCGTACATGAAGAACGTGAACTGGATCAAGCAGGGCGAGGAGCTGCTGATCGAGGTCGTGAAGGAGAACCCCGCCCACGCCGAGGCCTGCCTCCTGCTCGCCCAGATCTACCGCGACCAGGGCCTCAAGGCGCGCGCCACGCACATGCTTCGCAAGGCGGTCGAGCTGCTCCCCGACAACGCGGAGGTCCGGGCCCAGCTCGACGCGATGACGGAGCACGAGCCGGAGGCCGGCCCGGCCAAGGGCGGCCTCATCAAGCGGCTGTTCACCCGCGGCTGAGCCGCCGCCTCCGCCCGCCTCCGCGTCCCAGAGCGATCCCACCCGCGTCATCACGGTGGCGTAGACCTCGATGCCGTCCCAGAGGTTCTGCAGGCGCAGGTTCTCGTCGGAGGCGTCGCCAGAGGCGCACCGCCGCGCCCGTGCTCCCATGCCGTTCCTCCGCCCGCGCACACTATCACCGGCCGGCGAGACGAGAAGCCCGCGCTCCGCGACCGGCCTGATATGATCCGGCGAGGAGAATGCCACCGATGACCACCCCCCCGCGGCGCCGAGCCGATGCTCGCCCCCCCGCCCGCCGCCTCCGCGTCCTGCCGCTCGCCCTGGCCTGCGCGCTCGCCTCCTTTGGAGCGCGGCCGGCGGGCGCCGTGGACTGGGCGGTCGGAGGGGAGGGCGGCTACTTCGGCATGAACGCGTCGAAATCGGCCAAGGCCATCTTCGACGGCTCTTCGGGAGGCGGGACCTACGGCGGCTTCGCCCATTTCGGGCTGGGCCAGGCCTTCTTCGTCGAGGTGCACGCCCGGTCCTTCAAGCGCACGGGCGAGCGGGTCTTCGTGGCGAACAACGGAGCGCCCATCTTCCCGCTCGGGCATCCCCTCACGATCACGACCGTGCCCGTCTACGGCCTGGTCGGCTACCACTTCCTGCACGGGTCACGCTGGGCCCCCTACGTCGCGGTCGGCGGCGGCGCCACCTCCTACAAGGAGGAGAGCGACGTGGCCGGCCTGGCCGAGAGCCAGAGCACGACCAAGGCCTCCGCCCATTTCGCGGCGGGCGTCGACTTCATCTCCGGGCCCATCCGGGTGGGAGCGGAGGTGGGCTGGTCCACGGTGCCGAACACCATCGGCGAGGCCGGCGTGTCGAAGGTCTACGGCGAGAAGGACGCGGGCGGGTTCACCGTGCTCGGCCGCGTGGCCTTCGGGAGCCGCGCGCCGTAGGGTCTCCGGGTCCCTACGACCGGCCGCCCTTGTCCGGGCCCAGCCCCATCTCGTCGAGGAGGGCGGCGTCCTCGCGCCAGCGCTCCCGCACCTTGACGAACAGGCCGAGGAAGACCTTCGTCCCCAGGAACTCCTCGATCTGGCGGCGCGCGGACGTGCCCACCGACTTCAGCATCGCCCCCCCCTTGCCGATCACGATGCCCTTCTGGCTCTCCCGCTCGACCAGCACCGAAGCCTCGATGCGGACCAGGCCCTCCTCTTCCTTGAACGCGTCGATGACCACGCCCGTGCTGTAGGGGATCTCCTCCCGGGTGAGGCGGAGGATCTGCTCGCGGATCATCTCCGCCACGAAGAAGCGCTCGGGCAGGTCGGTGAGGAAGTCCTCGGGGTAGAGCCGCTCGCCTTCCGGGAGGTGGGCCAGGAGCAGCGCGGCCAGCCGGTCCACGTTGAAGCCGTCGCGGGCGGAGATGGGCACGACCTCCGCGAAGTCGAGGAGCCGCCGGTACTGCTCGATCACGGAGAGGATCTTCGGCTTGGGCACGCGGTCGATCTTGTTGATGGCGAGGATCACCGGGCGGCCGGACTTCGCGAGGGCCTCCCGGACGTGGCGGTCGCCGGGGCCGTAGGGCTCGGTGACGTCGATGACCCAGACCGCGAGGTCGACCTGGCCCAGGCTCTTGACCGCGGCGTCGACCATGCGCTGGTTCATCCGGTGCATGGGCTTGTGGATGCCGGGGGTGTCGAAGAGGACGACCTGGCCGCCGGGGCGGTTGACCACGGCCAGGATGCGGTTGCGCGTGGTCTGCGGCTTGTCGGAGACGATCGCGACCTTCTGCCCGACCAGGCGGTTCACGAGCGTCGACTTGCCGACGTTGGGGCGGCCGACCACGGACACGAACCCGGCGTGCGGGCGGGCGGCCGGTTCCTCGTCCTTCAGTGGCACGTCCCGGTCCCGCTGTCTGCGAGCGGCATGCCGGACGCCGCCATGAACTTCCACTGGTAGCCGGCGGGGCCGAGGCGCAGGGCGAGGACCCCGAAGCTGCTCGTGTCCTGCACCTCGCTGCCCGGAAGGATGGTCTGGAAGGGAGTGATGCTGCGCCCTCCCGTTCCCACCACGAACTCGCGCAGCCCGCGCTCGGGGTCCGGCGTGCCGTCCGTCCGAAGGGGGGCGAAGCGCTCGTAGTGGTGATCGTGGGCGGCCAGCCAGACGTCGGCGCCGCCCTCGTACAGGGCCTGCCACAGCGGAGCCAGGGCGGCCGTGCTGCCGTTGATCCCCGAGCTGAAGCGCGGCTGATGCGAGTAGGCCAGGGTGCAGGGACGCCGGTTCTGCAGCAGGTCGGCGCGCAGCCAGGTCTCCTGCAGGGAGCCGCGGCCGCAGCCGCCTCCGCGCAGGAACTCGCAGTTGGCGTTGAGGGCGATGAAGTGCCAGTCCGCGAAATCGAAGCTGTAGTACCCCTTGTCGCGGTCGCCGGCGGGGCCGGTCAACGCGCCCCGGCCGTTGAAGTAGTCGAAGTAGCCGCGCGCGCCTTCGGTGAGGTACTCGTGGTTGCCGGGAACGGGACGGCTCTTGTCGCGGACCCTGCCCCAGGAGAGGTCGTAGGCGGCGGTGTACTCCTCGAGGGTGCCGGACTCGTACTGGTTGTCGCCGAGGGGGAGCACGAGGTCGGGGTCCAGGCTCTGGAGGACGGCGAAGGTCTCGAGGTGGCGGCAGGGGTCGCGCGAGCCCACCGCGCACACGATGTCGCCGGCGGCGCCCACCGTGGGCAACCGGGGCTCGGCCGGAGGGCTGGAGGAGGGCGATGGCACCGGTGAGGGGGCGCCCGCACCCGCACAGCCCGCCACCACCAGGGCCGAGACCAGGGAGAGTGAGCCACCGGGCCGGAGGCGTCTCACGACGCCTCCACCTCCGGCGGCTTGCGGCGGAAGCGGACCCGGTTCACCCGCTTGTGCTCCGCGGAGACGACCTCGATCGTGAAGCCCTTGTGGTCGTGGCGCTCCCCCGTACGTGGGACGCGCCCGAAGACGGCCGCCACCAGCCCCCCCACGGTGTCGACATTGTCGCCGTCGGCCAGCGGCACTTCCAGCGCCTGCTCCAGCCGGTCGACGTTGACGCGGCCGGCGACCAGGACCGCCCCGTCCGGCTCGACCACGATGGGCTCCGCCTCCAGGTCGTACTCGTCCTTGATCTCGCCGACGATCTCTTCCACGATGTCTTCCACCGTCACCAGGCCGGCGGTGCCGCCGTACTCGTCGATCACCATCGCGAATACGAGGCGCCGGGCCTGGAACTCCCTCAGGAGCTCCGCGATCTTCTTCGTCTCCGGGACGACCAGGGTCGCCCGGACGAGGGGTCGCAGGGGATCGGAGGGGGATCCCTCGTGCTCGACGAGGTCCCGCACGCTGACCACGCCGACGATGTCGTCGAGATTCTCGCCGAAGACGGGGATCCGGCTGTACTTGGTCTCCCGGATGAGCCGGCTGAGGTCGCCGACCGTCGCCTCCGCGGGCAGGCCCACGATGTCCGGCCGCGGGGTCATCACGTCCTTGACGTTGGTGGTCCCGAAGCGCATCACCGCCGCGGTCAGCCGGTCCTCGTCGGCGTCGTGCACGGGCGGGGGCGGCACCTCCGGCACCGGCGTGGGCATCTCCTCGTCGGCGCGGGCCGCCCCCTCCCCCCGCGCGCGGCGGCGGAGCGCGCGCACGAGCGGCTCCAGGACCCGCGCGTAGGCGTGGAAGCCGGGCAGGAGGAGGAGCAGGGAGCGCTCGGGGTTGCGCCGGACCAGGCTGTAGGGAAGGGTCAGGCGGAGCAGGAGCAGGTAGATGACCATCACCCCGAACGCCACCACGATCGCCCAGTGCTGGAGCCGGGCCAGGAAGATCGCGGTGATCAACACGGTGATGGCGACGTGGGCGGTGTAGGTGCCGATGTGGATCGGCAGGAGCAGGCTCGGGGGGTCCTCGAGGTAGCGGTTCACCAGCTCCGCGCGCGGGTTGTTGACGGCCAGGTGGGCCAGCCGCCGGCGCTTCACCAGGTAGAAGGCGGCCTCGACCACGGCCAGGGTGATCGAGAGCGCCATGAGGACGATGGTGAGCACGACGAGCAGGGCCGTCCCGATCACGGCCGGCTCCTCGTCGCTCGCGGCCGCGGCGCGGCCGGCCCCAGCAGCCGCCGTCGCAGGCGGCGCTCCAGGCGGTCCATGGTCCCGTCGTCCGTCTCGTGGTCGAAGCCCAGCACGTGCAGGAAGCCGTGCAGGGCCAGGATCTCCAGCTCCTGCGGGAGCGTGCGTCCGAAGCGCGGCGCGTTGCGGGCGGCGGCCTCGAGGCTGATCACGACGTCGCCGAGGCCCTTCTCCCCGCCCGGGCCCGGAAACGAGAGCACGTCGGTGGGCTCGTCCCGGCCGCGGTAGCGGGCGTTCAGCCGGCGGACGGGAGGGTCTCCGGTCAGGACGAGCGCGACCTCGCCGGAGACGCCCAGGGCGCGCGCCGCCTCCTCCAGGACCCGGACGAGGCGCGCCCGCGGCACGCTCCTCCGGCGCTGTCGGTCGAGCAGGACGACCTCGAGGGCGCGCGGCCCGTCCGTCCCCCGAGGACGCCGGCTCCGTGAATGGGCGGATCCGCCTGGCACCGCCACGGGCTCAGCGGGAGGGCGCCTGGGCGGCCCCGTAGGCGTCGTAGGCCTTGATGACGGCCTGCACGAGCTTGTGACGCACCACGTCCTTCTCGTCGAAGTACACGAACGAGATCCCCTTGGTGCCGGAGAGGACCGCGATCGCCTCCACGAGGCCGGAGGTGCGGCCGGTGGGCAGGTCGATCTGCGTGATGTCGCCGGTGATGACGACCTTGGAGCCGAAGCCGATGCGCGTGAGCACCATCTTCATCTGCTCGGTCGTCGTGTTCTGGGCCTCGTCGATGATCACGAACGCGTCGTTGAGGGTGCGCCCGCGCATGAAGGCGATGGGCGCGACCTCGATCGCGTTGCGCTCGAGCAGGCGCGACACGCGGTCGTAGTCGAGCAGGTCGTAGAGGGCGTCGTAGAGCGGGCGCAGGTAGGGGTCCACCTTGTCCTGCAGGTCCCCGGGCAGGAAGCCGAGCTTCTCCCCCGCCTCCACCGCCGGCCGGGCGAGGACGATGCGGGCGACGGACTTGGCGAGGAGGCTGCTCACGGCCTGGGCGACCGCGAGGTAGGTCTTCCCGGTGCCCGCCGGGCCTATCCCGAACACCATGTCGTTCTTCTCGAGCTCCTCGAGGTACGCCCGCTGGTTCAGGCTGCGCGGGACCACGACCTTCTTGGCCCCGCGGATGGCCGCCTTCATGAGGTAGTCGCGCAGGCGGGCGGCGGGGTCCTGGCTGAGGAGCTGCACGGCCACCCGCACGTCGCCGGGGGCGGCGGCGTAGCCGTCCTTGATCATGGAGCCGAGCTGGTCGAAGAGCTGGACGACCACGCCCTCGCCCTCGTCGTTGCCCTCCACGACCAGGGTCTGGCCGTCGTTCTTGATGCGGACCTTGAGGTTGTCCTCGAGGAAGCGGAGGTTCTCGTCGTGGTTGCCGAAGAGCGTCTCCGCCACCGTCTCCGGGAGGGCGACGCGCTTCATGGCGTGCCCCTGCGCACGTCGGCCGGGGTACTCAGGCGGTGGGGGCGCGGCCCCCGTGCTCGTCGGAGGTGGCGATGGAGGCGAGCATGCCCATAGCCTAGCATTACGCCTCGCCCTAGGGAGTGCGGATCACCACGACCCCGAGATCCCGGATCTGCTCGTCCCGCACCGGGGACGGCGATCCCGTCATGAGGTCGGTGAAGCTGGCCGTCTTCGGGAAGGCGATGACGTCCCGGATGGAGGGCTCCCCGGCCAGGATCATTACGATGCGATCCACGCCCAGGGCGATCCCGCCATGGGGCGGCGTGCCGTACTGGAGCGCCTCCAGGAAGAACCCGAACCGCTCGCGCGCCTCCTCGTCCGACATCGAGAGGATGCGGAAGACCTTGGCCTGCAGCGCGGAGTCGTGGATGCGGAGGCTGCCGCCGCCGACCTCGTAGCCGTTGAGGACGACGTCGTAGGCCTTGGCCCGCACCTTCCCGGGATCGGTGTCGAGCAGCGCGCGGTCCTCGTCGCGGGGCGCCGTGAACGGATGGTGGAGGCTGGCGAAGCGCTTCTCCCGGGCGTCGTAGCCGAAGAGCGGGAACTCCGTCACCCACAGGAAGCGGAAGGCCTTCTCGTCGACGAGCTTGAGCTCGCGGCCCATCTCCAGGCGCAGGATGCCCATGGCCATGGCCAGCGGCTCCGGCGCGTCCGTGCCCACGAGGACGGTGTCGTCCTTGCCCGCCCCCACCTTCTCGAACAGGCGCCGGGCCACGGCTTCGCTCGCGCCCTTCTTGCCGAGGTTGGCCACCGCGTCGTCGCTCGCCTTGAGCGTGAACAGGTTCCGCTTCGAGGCATGCGCGTCCGGCACGATCCGTCCCAGCCACGTGTCTTCGTTGATCTTGCGGAGGCGCGTCCCGGACACGGCCCCCGAGGCCGGCAGCACGATCGCGCGCGAGCGCGCCCCCCCTTCGATGAGGCCGGGGAAGGTGTCGAGGCCGAGGGTGCGCATCTCCGCGGTCACGTCGGTGATGGGCATGCCGAAGCGCAGGTCGGGCTTGTCGGAGCCGTAGCGCTCCATGGCCTCCGCGTAGGTCAGGCGCGGGAACGGCCGCTCTACCTCGACGTCGACCAGCCGCGCCAGCTTCACGTAGAGCGCTTCCGTGATGTCGAAGATCGTCTCCTCGCGCGGGAACGACATCTCGACGTCCACCTGGGTGAACTCGGGCTGCCGGTCCGCGCGGTTGTCCTCGTCGCGGAAGCAGCGGACGACCTGGAAGTAGCGGTCGATCCCCGCCACCATCAGGATCTGCTTGAAGAGCTGCGGCGACTGCGGCAGCGCGTAGAAGCTCCCGTGGTGGATGCGCGAGGGCACCAGGAAGTCGCGCGCCCCCTCCGGGGTGGACTTCGTGAGCATCGGCGTCTCCACCTCGTAGAAGCCGTGCTCGTCGAAGTGGCGGCGCACCTCCATGGTGACCCGGTGGCGCAGCTTGAGGTTCCGGTGGTAGCGCGGGCGGCGCAGGTCCAGGTAGCGGTACTTGAGGCGGATCTCCTCCGCCGTGTTGATCTCGTCCTCGATCGGGAAGGGCGGGGTGCGGGCCTCGGAGAGCACGCGGATCTCGCGCGCGTTCACCTCGACCTCGCCGGTGGGGATCTTGGGGTTCACGGTGTCCGCCGAGCGCGCCGCCACCTCCCCCACCACCGCCAGCACGTACTCCCCGCGCACGCGGTCGGCGCTCTCGTGCGCGGCCTTCGAGACCTCCGGCCGGGCCACCACCTGGCAGATGCCTTCGCGGTCGCGCAGGTCGATGAAGATGACGCCGCCGAGGTCGCGGCGGGTGGCCGCCCAACCCATCAGCGTCACCGTCTGGCCGACGTGCTCGGTGCGGAGGGTTCCGGCGTAGTGCGTGCGGGTGAGGTCGCCCAGGGTCTCAGCCAACGGTCGTCTCCTTGATGAGGTGAAGGGCGGCGGCGTCCAGCCCCACGGCCTGCTGCGTGGAGGACTTCATGTCGCGGATGGTCCAGCGGGACTGGGCCAGCTCGTCCTCCCCCATGATGGCCACGAAGCGCGCGCCCAGCCGGTCCGCCCGCTTCATCTGCGACTTCAGGCCCCGGCCCTCGTGGTCCATGAGCACGCGCAGGCCGGCCCGGCGGAGCCTGCGCTGCAGGCCCAGCGCGAAGTCGCGCGCGCCCGCGGCCAGGGGGGCGAGGAACACGTCACAGCGACCCTCCACGGACACGGCGGGGGTGGTCATGACCAGCCGCTCCATGCCCAGGGCGAATCCGATGCCGGGGATGTCGGGCCCGCCGAGCTGCTCGACGAGGCCGTCGTAGCGGCCGCCCCCGAGCACGCTGTTCTGGGCGCCCAGCTCGCCGCTCAGGACCTCGAAGGTGGTGCGGACGTAGTAGTCGAGCCCGCGCACCAGGCGATGGCTCAGGCGGTACGGGATGCCCAGCAGGACGAGCTCGCGCTGGACCTCGGCGAAGTGCTCGCGGCACTCCGGGCAGAGGTGGTCCGAGATCTTGGGCAGCGCGTCGATGACCGGCTGGTCGTCGGGCACCTTGCAGTCGAGGACGCGGAGCGGGTTGGTCTCCGTGCGCCGCTGGCAGTCGGGGCACAGCTTGTCCTTCTGCGCGCGGAGGGCCGTCCTCAGGGTCTCGACGTACGCGGGACGGCATTTCGCGTCGCCGACCGAGTTGAGGACGAGCTCGTACTTCGTGAGAAGGCAGCCCTCGAGGTACGCCAGCGACAGCTCGATGACCTCGACGTCGATCGAGGGGCTCGTCACCCCGAAGACCTCCACGTCCACCTGGTGGAACTGGCGGTAGCGCCCCTTCTGCGGCCGCTCCCGGCGGAACATGGGCCCCATCGCGTAGACCTTGAGGGCGGGGTCGGTGTTGACGAGGTTGTGCTCGATCACCGCCCGCACGATGCCGGCGGTGGCTTCCGGCCGCAGCGTGAGCGAGCCGCCGTCGCGGTCCTCGAAGGTGTACATCTCCTTGGCCACGATGTCCGTCTCCTGCCCGATGCCGCGCGCGAACAGCTCGGTCTCCTCGAAGACGGGCGTGCGGATCTCGCGGTAGCCGTAGCGGGCGAAGAGGGCGCGCGCCGTGCCCTCGATGCGGTGCCAGGCCGCGACGTCGTCGGGCAGTATGTCTTTCGTTCCCTTGACGGCTTGGATCGGCATCGAAGGACCTACCGCGACTCCGCCGCCGCCTCGGCCAGGTAGGTCTCCTTGTATTCGAAGTAGCTCTGGGCGTACGTGCGGAGGGTCTGGCGTTCGGCGTCGTTGATGGGCCGGCGCACCTTGGCCGGCAGGCCCATGACCAGGCTGCCCGCCGGGATCTCCACGCCCTCGGGAATGAGCGTGCCCGCGGCCACGATGGACTCGTCGCCGATCCTGGCCCCGTTCAGGATCGTCGCCCCCATGCCGATCAGGCACCAGGAGCCGATCCGGCAGCCGTGCAACGTGACCGAATGCCCCACCGTCACGTGGTCGCCCAGGACGGTCGGGTGCAGGTCCTTGAAGACGTGCACGACGCAGTTGTCCTGGATGTTGCTGTAAGGCCCGATCCGGATCGAGTGCACGTCGCCCCGGACGACCGCGTTCATCCACACGCTCGCGTGATCGCCGAGCTCGACGTCGCCGATGACCTGGGCGGAGGCGTCGACGTACACGCGCTCCCCCAGGCGCGGCCGGATCCCCTTGTAGGTCCGAATCATGCCCTCTCCAGCGAAACCCTCAGTCTAT